>JAKSUP010000141.1 GCA_024408905.1 bacterium | reverse complement strand
CTATTTGTCAGACTTAAAAGGTCTTTTTGAACTAGATTCAAAAGGCGCTTTGAAGATTGTTGTATTAGAGACATTAATTGTAAGACGTGAGTTGGAAGGTAACTCTAAGATTAATAAATCATTGCAAACTGAATTATTAGTTTCTAACGGTGAAGTTATCGAACCAAAAACTCCTGTTGCAAAAACTGAAGTTTTAGCAATTAATGATGGTCAAGCATCAATTAAAGGTGATGTAACTGAATCAAGAAGATTATTGATTAATTGCAATAATTATGAAACAGTTGTTAATACAAAAGAAAAACCGTCTGTTAAAAAAGGCGACTTTATTAAGTTAGATACACCTGTAGCAAAATCTGGTGAGGTTGCTCCAATATCAGGTAAAATTGTTGATGTAAGCGCAAAATCATTGACGATAAGATCAGGTCGTCCTTATTTGATTAGCCCAGGTACAATGTTACAAGTAGATGAAGGCTCTCTTGTATTAAGAGGTGATATGCTTGCAACATTAGTATTCGAAAGAGAGAAAACAGGCGATATCGTACAAGGTCTTCCGAGAGTAGAAGAATTGCTTGAAGCAAGAAAACCAAAAGATTGTGCAATTTTGGCAGAGTCTGATGGTGTTGCAGTAATAGAAATCGAAGATGATGTTCCTAGACTTTACCTTGAAACTGAAGGTGGTTCAAGAACAGAAATCAAGTTTGCTATTGATGCAAGTATTGTTGTTCAAAACAAGCAAAAAATTCAAAAAGGTCAACCATTAACAAGTGGTCCTCTAAATCCACACGATGTTATAAGACTTTGTGGTCCTGAAGTAGCTCAACAATACTTAGTTGATGAAGTACAACGTGTATACCGTTCACAAGGTGTTGAAATTGCAGATAAACACGTTGAAATAATCGTTCGTCAAATGACTAAGAAAGTTAGAGTTGTTGATTCAGGTGATACTAACTTGTTACCTGGCGAACTAGTTGAAGTTCAGACATTCGAAAATGAAAATAAAGCTGTTAAAGAACATGATGGTCAAGAAGCTACTTGCGAATATATGTTATTAGGTATTACAAAGGCATCTTTGAATACTGAAAGCTTTATTTCAGCTGCATCTTTCCAAGAAACTACAAGAATTCTAACAGAAGCTGCAGTTGATGGTAAGAAAGACTTATTAAGAGGTTTGAAAGAAAACGTTATTATTGGTCGTTTAATACCTGCCGGTACCGGTTTCCATCACTTATCTTGTGCAAACGAGGAACGTGATTTAGAGGCTCAAAAAAGAGCTGCTCAAAGAAACCAAGCAAGAAAACCATCAGCTATTTTAGAAGAAATCGAAGGTATGTTCGGGACTCCTGATTTAGCAGTTGAAACAGAAAGATCTGATGAAAACTAAAGTTTGGTTATAATAAAAAGGGCTACGGACTTGTTCTGTAGCCTTTTTTTATGTTAAAATTATCAAAGGTATAGTGAGGGTTTAATATTGTCAACAAAAATTGCAATTACAGGTAAAAGTGGAAGTGGTAAAACAACTATAGCAAAGGCATTTCTAAATGTTATTAAGGGAAAATTTCCTGATAAGTCAATTCTGTTATTTGATAATGATTTATCAGGTGAACTTGGACATTCATATGGATTGGATATTAGAAATACAATTTATGGTATAAGAAGTGGCAAGCACGAATATAAAACGGGAATTCCTGAACACATGACAAAACAGGAATTTATTGATTGGGCGATGGAAGATATTATTGTGTCTATAGATGATAATGTTGATTTAATCGTGTCCTGGCTTCCCGGTGTAAAAGATTGCAGATGTCCCATTACTGAACAGATTAGTTATGCTGTAAAAAGAGTGTTAAAAAGGTATGATTTTATAATTTTTGACTGCGAGTTTGATTTAAAATACCTTATGCAGCTGGTTGATATTGATATAGATTTATCGCTTATCGTTGCTAATCCTACAATTGAATCAATCAAATTGGCTGCAAGAATATCTGAATATTCAGCTAAATACGCAGCTGGTGGTCAGATGGGTATAATTATTAATAAGGTATTAAATCAAGATCTGTCAGAAGTTAGTTTATTGGCAAAAAAATCAGAGATTGATGTTTTGGGTACCATTCCTTATGATGAAATTATTGGTTGTGGTTCTACTACAAGAGAAAGTGCTGTTGTTCAGGATGCAATTAAGCAATTATATTGCCGTTTGAATTTGCCACAAGGAGAATATTAAATGATTATATTAGACGGTAAAAAAGTATCATTAAAAATATTAGAAGAAGTTAAAGAAAAAGTCGCACAAATTGACAGAAAACCTCATTTGGCAGTGATTTTGGTAGGAAATAATCCGGCAAGTAAAATTTATGTTAATAATAAGAAAAAAGCAGCTGAAGCAGTTGGAATCAAAACAACAATTATAGAATTTGAGGAAAAAATTTCTGAGTTAGAACTTATAAATAAAATTGAAGAACTTAATGTGGATAATAATATAACAGGAATTTTGGTTCAGTTACCGTTACCACAACATATAAATAGTAAAAATATTGCAGCACATATTAATCCTAAAAAAGATGTTGATGGATTTTCTCCGGAAAATGTCGGACGTTTAGCAATTGGTCTTGAACCATATTTTTATCCTGCAACTCCTCAAGGTGTATTAATGCTTCTTGATGAATATGGTATTGAACTCGAGAGTGCTAATGCAGTTGTAATAGGTCGTTCCAATATTGTTGGGAAACCAATGACTCAAATGCTTTTAAAGCGTAATGCGACAGTTACTTCTTGCCATTCTTTTACAAAAAATTTGGACAGAATAATAAAAACCGCAGATGTTGTGATTTCTGCGGTAGGTAAAAAAATTGTAAGATGTAAGATGGGGAATAAAAATTCTGTTATAGTTGACGTTGGCATTTATAAAGATTCCAACGGGCAACTTACCGGTGATGTGGATTTTGATTATGTATCCGATTCTGTAGGATTTATATCTCCCGTACCGGGAGGGGTTGGCCCTATGACAATAGCATCTTTGATGTATAATGCATCTAAAATCTATTGCTAGAGTTATTATTGATTCAAAAGCCCTGTATCTTGAGCTGCTTCTGAAGTTAACTGTTTTGCGTTTTCTATTTCTGTTTTTTCAAGTTCAATTTTACTGTTTAAAAGTTCTACTGTGCAAGTATAACTTACATCAAGATCTTCAAGTTCATCTAATATATCTTCATCAAAAGTAGGTGCTTTATAATCAGCCCATTGTGTAGCTTGTTGTTCATTTGCTGCAACTTCTTTGTCAAGAAAAACTTCGCCGTCCATTTTTAATGCGGAGCTTCTATTGCAGTCCGAAGCTTTATCATAAGCATCTTGCCAAGCATTTTGAGCTCTTTCCATAGCAGCAAGTTTGCTTGCGTTATTTTTTTGAAGCTGACTCCATTTCATTTGTTCTAAAATGTCGTTATTGTATTCAGCTTGAAGTGTTAATAAATATGTTGCTGATGTTGATACTGCTGCCATCTTTTTATACCTTTTTTTAATTCATCTTACACATATATAAAGTATATATATTTTTTTCAATTTCACGCTTTAATTTATTTGTTACATTTCTTAACAAATAAAAACACACCTGAAATATTAATTCGGTGTGTTCTTTATATTATAACTTTGTTTGTTAATTAGTTATTGCTTAATACTAATCTGAAAGTAGCCAGATTCTTAATAGAAAGAAGTTTGTGTTTGTTGACCTCGTGAAGTGCGTAGTACGCAGTGACAATGCGTTGTGCGATTTCTTCAATGTCTTTGCGTGAATTTAAAGCATATACATTTTTAATTGGATCTGCGATTACTGACATTGCTGCATTTAATTCTTCTTCTTTCATGAAGTGCTCCTTATTAACTCTGATGTATATATAAAGTTTATCTATTTTAAAAAATTGCTTTTTTTTGTTAAAAATGTTAAGAAATGTTAAGAAAAAGTATATACTGATATCTTATAAACCCTTTAAAATATAGGATTAAGATTGATAAATATATTTTTTTTTGATATCTTAATCTTGTGGAAATGAATGAATTGGATTATAACTCAATAATATGTAAATGTGGGTATGGAGAGCTTCCAACGCAAACTGTGATTAAGAATATCGCCGGTTTAGAGGAATTTTATAATTCTCAAGAATTGGTTGAAATATATAATTATGCCCTTAAAAATATTAAAAATGCAGAGATCATAATTGAAATTATTAAGCTTTCTGATATATATAAATCTGAGTCCACGTTGAATATTTTACTTAATTTATTGATGGTTCAGTCTATAGAAGATAATGATGAAGATACAATGGTTAACCTGCGTTCTATGTGTGCGCGAGCAATATCAAATTATAAAGATTATTCGACTGTATCGACATTGCTTTCCTGCTTAAATAATAAAAACGAAGATTATAAAGTCCGATTGGCATGTGCTGATGCATTAGGAAGAATTGGTGACAAGTATGCTGTTCAACCTTTGATTAATTTGGTATCAGACGAAAATGAGAAGTCTGTGTATTTAAAAGAAACAGCTACT
>JAKSUP010000140.1 GCA_024408905.1 bacterium | reverse complement strand
AAAATATGATATGATATACCTTTGGAATAATTAAAATCACAATTAATTGTGAATAAAAAAAATACAAGAAATAATTAATTGAAATTAATAAAAAAATATGACTGATAAAGAAATAGAAATTAATTTATCAATAGTTGATACCATTAAAAAATATAGTTACGATCCAATAGAATTAACTTATGGTGCAAATACACCAGTTTCTTGGGGAAGAGATAACGATATTCCGTCTTTGCTTCGGAATTGTTATGAACAATCGGCCACTTTAAAATCAATTATAGATGGTAGTGTGAATTATGTTCTTGGGAGCGAGATAATGGTATCAGATGATATTGCTTGTTTCAATGAACAAGTAAATAGTAGAGGTACAACAATGCGACAGTTGATTGAGCATATAGCAAGCGATTATTACAAATATGGCAACTTCGCAATCCAGGTCATCTATTCAAAGATGGGAACATTATGTGAGTTATATCCACTTGATGTAACACGCTGCAGACTTAACGAATCGCAGACTAAAGTATATTACTCAAAGAAGGCATGGACTAAATATCAGACTAAAGCGGAAGAGTTTGATAGATTCAACAGAAAAAATATAAATCCTGAAAAGAAAACTCAGATTTACTTTTATAATGGTAATGGAATCAATGCTACATACTCGAAAGCCCCTTGGATAGGAGCATTGAACGATGTTCTTACTGAAATTGAAATTGGAAAATACTCACTTAATAGTGTAAGCAACGGCTTTCAAGCACGCTATATTGTTAATATTCCTTCAGCAAACAATTTAACACAAGAGCAAAAAGATTTAGTCGAAAAACGTTTCAAAGAGAAATTCAGTGGAGTTGACACCAATTCTAACTTCATGCTCTATTTTAATGGGAATGATAAAGATGGAATAAAAATTGAAAAAATGGAAGTTGATGATGCTCCTGAGAAATTTATCGCTATCAAAGAAAATGCTCGTAGCAACATATATACAAGTCTTAGATGCACTCCAACACTTTTCGGTTTACTAAATCAAAGTAGTGGTTTTAATTCACAAGAATATAGTTCTGCTTTCAAACTATTTCAGAAAACAGTAATTGAACCTTTTCAGAAGATGTTAATAGAAAATTTAGATAAAATTTTTGGTGTCAAAGATTGCATTGAAATCAAACCATTTGAAATTGATTTTGATAAAAATGATGATTAAATTTAAAACTTGTTATTAATAACCGCTTGATTTGATTCAAGCGGTTTTATATTTCCAAATAAAACCACCTGCATATTTTTGTTTCTCTAAACAGCATCTATTGACACTTGCTTGGTATATTCCAAGCGAACGTTCAACATCATGCAATGATAACCACTCTCTAACAAATTCACCATCTTTAGTGAACTGAAGAACAGGCTTTGATAATTTTCCATTAATCATTGCTTTGCCTACACGCACATTTCGTGTGCCGTAGTTGATGTTATATTCTCGCGAGCACCACTCGAGGTTGCTTTCCTCTACATTCACAGAACCATCAATATTCAGGGCTACAATGTTATTTGTCTTATTTTCGTCCTTATGATTTACTTCAGTCGCGTTTGGATCAAACGGTTTTTCTAAAAATGCTGATGCTACAAGACGATGAACCGTGAACATTTTGCGTTTTCCATCTTTGCAAAGAACCACCATCAGATAACCACCCCTATCTTTTGTAGGCTTTAAGAATTTTCCTGAAGTAGTATTTCTTGCTATGCTTCTAACTCTACCAAAGTTGCTTACCTGATAAAGTCCCTCGTAACCTACTATGTCTCTAAACTCTTCTAACATGTTATTATCCATTTTTCATAAAAATACAAAATTTTATATTAAATGTTATAAAATTAGAAAACTCATGGCAAATAATATATTTTTAATCTCAACTGATGACTTAAAATCAGAAACTCTAATCAATTATAACTTAGACGATGTTATTACAGGACGTTGTATAAAGAACTGTCAAGAGATATATCTACGCGACATTATTGGTGATGAACTACTTTCAAAACTAAAAGAATTAGCATCTGCTGAAATAGCAGGTGAGGATATTCCTGAACCGTACTACACGCTACTTGACACGTTTGTCTTCAATTACCTCCTTTATAAAGTACAGTGCGAGATTTGTATAGCCATCAGTTTCAAAATAAGAAATATTGGTGTTTCAAGCGATAGAGATGTCAATGTTGATACACTTCAAATCGAAGGTATAGAAAAAATCCGTGACTACTACGAGACATTTGCAGTGGATGCTGAAAACCGCTTAATAGATTATTTAAAAGCAAACAACTTAGCTTGCCATTTGAAAAAACAAGCAAACATAAGTTTATATCTTGGAGGGAAATAATATGACACAAACCTTAAAAAACGCCATTGCTAAAAATTCATGGTTTTATATTTTAGTGGGCATTTCAATTGTTCTGATTATAACAAGTTTCTTAGTTCCGCCTCTTGGGGTAATAGACGGTTCTGTGCTTGCTTCTGTAGGTGAACTATTTGCATTTGCCTCTCTTGGTACGTTAATAAAAGCCATTGATAAAGGTAAAAAAGCCTCTGTCACTCATAAAGACACAACTCTTACAGTAGGTGATAATAATGATTAAAACTTGTAATAATTATGACTTTAAATCAAATACTCGATACTATATCTAAAATTGGAATTAATGACAAACTTGTAAACTACGCTGGTTATGGTTCATCTGTTTATGAACTTAATAGTTTGACAATACGTGATTATCCAATATTATTTGTCTCTCAAACAGGAGATATAATAGTTTATGAAAACTATACTGAATTTAATTTAACTATATTTTACATTGATAGATTACTTTCAGATAAATCAAATGATGTAGAAATACACTCTTCTGCAGTTGAAGTATTGAAAAATATTTTTAATAAAATTAAAATCAATGATAATATTATAGATGCAGAACTTGGTAAAATTCAACTGTTTACAGAGCCCGAGAAATTCAGTGACAAGTGTAATGGTGCTTTTGCTCAATTGAAAGTACTTGCTATAAATAATTCTGTTTGTGCTATTGATTAATGAAATATTTTACAATCAAAGAATTAACATCATCTGATACTGCAAAAAAATTAAAAATTGATAATACTCCTTCAGAAGAAATAATCGAAAAATTAATTTTTTTTGTAGAAGAGTACTTGGATCCAATACGTGAAGCATGGGGCTCACCAATAATAATAACCTCAGGCTATCGCTGTCCTAAATTGAATGATGCCGTAAACGGTTCAAAGACTTCAAGTCATAAAGATGCTGAGGCTGTTGATATGAAGCCTAAAAACGGCAAGCGTTTAGAATTTCATAACTTTGTTCTTAATTGGCTTTTAGAAACAGGGAAACCTTACGACCAATTGATAAATGAAAAACCTAAAAATAAAATTCCATCTTGGACACACCTTGGAATAGGAAAGAAAATGAGACATCAGAATTTAATACTCAAATAAAATTTGACAGCAACCAATAGTTACTGTCATTTTTTTATGCGTACCGCCAAATGTAGCCCCCTGAAGTATGAAGTTTACCTAAACAACATTTACCAATGTTCTGATTTGCAATTCCAAGAACACGTTGAACCTCATGTGTTGACTGCCACTCTTTAACAAATTCGCCACTTTTAGTAAACTGAAGCACAGGCTTTGATATTGCTTTTGATATTCGTTCAATTCGTGTTCCATAGTTATTATTATACTCCTTTGTACACCACTCAAGGTTTGATTGCTCTACATTCACAGAACCATCAAAATTCAGGGCTATAATGTTATTTGCTTTATTCTCATCTTTGTGGTTCACTTCAGTTGCGTTTGTATCAAGTGGCTTTGGTAAAAATGCTGATGCTACAAGACGATGAACTTTAAACATTTTATGCTTTCCATCTTTGGAGAAATGAACAAATTGATAGCCCCTTCCATCAGTTGCAGGTTTTAAAAATCTTCCTGAAGTAGTATTTCTTGCTATACTTCTAACTCTTCCCAAGTTTGATACCTGATATAATCCTTCATAACCTGCTATGTCTTTAAAAACTTCCATTTTTCTTGCTTTTTTCTAAAAAAATTATTAACTTTGCGAGAAACTCGCAAAAATCGCTCAGAATCGCCTCAAATTCCCTTGGACTACCAACTATACCTTTTTACACTAAAAGTCGCTCTATGGGGCTAAAAAGCGGCAAAGAATTGATATTTTGAAATCACTTTAGATTCTTAAGCAGCAAATAAGCCTCGTTCATCTGTTTTTCAGATGGAATTGTTGTAGGCTTCGCTGTGTACTGAAAATAAAGTTTACTGCCGTGCTCATCGACTACGAAAATCGATTTGCTGACACCAAATATTTTGTTTAGTTCGAACTTAAGATTTCGCTTATTGCACTCGCATACTGCAGCGCTGCAAAAAACTTGTAACACACCATTCCATTTAGCGGTGTCGGAATGTTCTAAAAAGTCTGTGTGATTTCCACCTTTGAAATAAAACCGTCCATTGCCTGATGATTTTGCGACATCCCATCCTTCTTTTGTGTATGTACGTTTTGAGACTCTTGTAAAATCAGCCTGAAGTTCATATTCCTTCA
>JAKSUP010000014.1 GCA_024408905.1 bacterium | reverse complement strand
GATGTTTTGCTGGACCTTTTATATACAAAAAAGCCGCTTTCCGTGGGAATTTACGTGGATTTCTATGGTTTTCCCCTGATATTCACTTGAAATTTCCCTGTAATTTACCCAAAATTTACTTGACTTTACATAATATCCGGTATATATATCTGTTTTAGAATCCGGATGCGTTTTAACTATAATATCAGAATCCGGATTTTCCTTTATTGCACAATCAAGCATTTTAGTAAAAGTCTCATTACTAGCTCTTCCTTTAATAATACTCATGTCACCATATCTTTGATCAATTACAAGTACTTTTTTGACTCCTTTTCTACCAATATTGGGTTCAAATATAGGCTGATGATTGTATTTTGTTATATGATTATTTACCATTTTTTCAATACAATCTCTAGCCCTTTTCTTTTGTTCATCCGTAATAATTAAGTTCTTATCATTTAGCATTTTCTCCAAATTGCTTTGATATCTTGCATCATAATGGGGTACAACGTTATCCATAACAAAAGAAAAGTGTGCTTGGAATTTTTCATCAATATTTTTATCTATACTTATAGGAACATCAAAGGAATATATAAAACCTGTTTCCAAAGTCCAAATTGGTTTATTATAATAATAAGCCTTTTGTACATCCTCTATTCTTTTAGTTTTGGGATATGTAGACCAAATAAAATAATTATCTGCTATATTTAGATTATAAGAATTATATTCTAGAAAATTTAATTGTGAAAATGCTTGCTTTATTATGGGGTTTCTTTTTTCATGAAACATTGCAGAACCACTAAAATCATTGATTGCCTTGTATGATCTGTTTTCTTTTGCATTTAATGTTAAATACAATTCAAACAATTCCGTTTTAATATCTGCAAAAGATGGTATATTTGTTTGTTTCTTTATAGAAATTTTTATTCCCAAAAAATTATATATGATATGTGAATCCGTTATCTTTTTCCCAAATAAAAATGACATAAATACCTCCAAGTTCAATCTTTAAACTACTGTCCTAATATCTTTTAATACTTGATTTTTCACGCTATCCAAACATTCTCTTAAATATTTTTCTACATTATATACCGGTATTATTATGCTTATTTTTGGCATATATTTTCTAATGCTCCATTCTTTATTCCAATTCTATTTTTCTATGAGATTTGCTTATCAAATTTTTTTTAATTGGTATTTTTTTATAACAACTATATATTGACTTTAAATAATAGTGCGTATCGTTTGGAGCATAGAATTCCGTATCTTCAAATTTTATTTTTTGCAACGGGAACACATCAGTATTTCTTCGCAACGCCTTTATTGAGTAAAGCCAAAAATCGAAATTATCCATACCCGGAGCTATAACGTCGCTATATTCTACAATATTGTGGCTATTGGCTATTTCTTTATTATAGAAATCGAACCTTTTTTTGAAAGGTGTGCGTTTTTTGTTTGGAAAAGATTCTTTTACGCTATTTACATAATTATTTAAACTCACCACATTAAAATCATCATCATAGTAATCCAATGCGAAAAAGTCGCATACTACAAAATTTTCCTTTGTTCCTCTATATACTTTTAGTGAAGTTGGCCTTTTTAATACAAATACTTGGTTTGGATATTTATCAAAACATTCCTCCAAATTGGCATCGTAACTTGCATTTGTCCACTCATCCGTATTTATACTAATATATTTATTTCGCAAATATTCTTCTAACTTAATGTAATCCTTTCTCATAAGAGAAAAATCAAAATCATCATCCCATGGAATAAATCCACCGTGTCTGACTGCTCCTAACAAAGTACCATCATCCATAAACGGTTTTAGCCCTGTATTTTGTTCTATATCGTTTATAATCTCTTTTGCAAATGCCAATTCACTAAGTTGTATTTCTCTAAGTTTACCCGTGCAAGGTGGTAATACAGACGGATCAAAATCATCCAAAATATCCGTAATTTTATTAATATCATTTTGATATGTTTTTGCAGAAATATAGCGTTTTTTAGATTTTTTTTGAAAATCTGCAATAATATCTTCCAAATCTTCTTTTATGTGTGGTTTAACATACAAAAGAATACTACACAAACCGGAATATGTTTCCCCTTTTGTGTATTTAAAAGTTATACCCAAGATGCGCTTTGTTGTTACGTCATCTTGATGGTACTTTTTACAAAAAAAGTTTTTTACATCTTGCATCTCAATACTTATATCACGCACTGCACTCTCTCCTCTATGCCGGATAGTATCTGCATCAAATCGGCACTTGATAATTTTATTGGATTGTTTGATAACCTATCTAAATTAACTCCGGAAATTATATATTCTTTATCAAAATTTTCTATTGTCGTTTTAAGATTAATTTTAGAAAATAAATCTTTAAAATATGATTCAACATCGTCTGAAATAATATTCCCCAAATCACTTAATAAAAGTTTTAACTCGGAATCAGCTTTCTCAAAATTAATTCTGAACAACTCTCCGATTGTTAATGCTACTGCATGTCCATGAGGCAAGCCATACTTTGATGTTATTGCATACGACAATGCATGAGATGCTGTTGTTCTGGATATATTTATAGCTTTACCGGCCAAATGAGAAGCCAAAGCCATATTATCAGAAGCATTTTTATTATTTGAATTTACATATTCTTCTATGTTATCTCTGCATAATTCAATAGCTTGTTTTGCGTATTCTCTGCTTAATTCTGTTGATTTAACTGCCCAAAAACTTTCTATTCCTTGACAAAATGCATCCATAGAAGTGCAAGCCTTTAAATATTTTGGGTTATTATCAACAAATTGGCTATCAACAATTGCATATTCAGGTAAAATAGACCTCTCATCAAGCGAATGTTTTATTCCGTCAATATAAATGACAGCAAATTGAGTGGATTCAGAACCCGTTCCACATGTTGTCGGAATTGCCACCAGTTTTTTAGTACTTTTTGCATAATAACGAAACGCCTTTGCAAAATCAATTACACTTCCACCACCTATTGCGATAATAATATCAAATTTGTTATTTATTGTTGAAATTGCACGTTTTACATCTTCTTCTTTTGGGTTTGTTTCAAAATCATTATAATAAACACATTCGCAATTTCGTAATTCATTTACAATTTGGGGTTTAATACTTTCAAAAGATTTTTTACCCGTAAAAACAAGGACTTTTTTTGCCTTTTCTTCTCCGACAATTTTAGACAAATTTTCGATAGCACCTCTATAAACAAATTCAACTTGGTTTAAATTATCCATAAAGATTTTCTTGTTTTCCCAAGGTTTTTCTTTTGGTCTACCCAAATCTTCCCTCGCACCACATTTTACTTTGATTTCTAAAAGTGCCGTTTCTTTTAATGCAATAAATTCAGGTAAAACTTTTATCAAATCTCCTTTTGTTTCAACGGAATATGACTTTTTATAACCTGCATTTAACACAAGTTCTGATAACTTTGCATTATTCGCTGTTGTTGGTTGAGATCCCACACTATCATGTGCTTCGTTATTAAAAACTATGTGTTTAAAATTAGATAAATTCTTAGACGCATTAACAACAACAGCCCCTGTATGCATCAAAAATGCACCATCGCCATCGAAACAATAAATATTTCTATCTGATTTTTCTAATGCTATTCCAAGTGCAATTGAGCTGGAATGTCCCATAGAACCAACCGTTAGAAAATCTTGTTTATGAGATTGAGCTAGTCTTTCTCTTGTTTCATAAACTTCTCTTGAAATATGTCCCGTTGTAGAAACAATAACGTCAGATGATTTTAATTCTTTTATGACTGTTTCAATGGCTTCTTCACGTCTTAATGTATAAGAAGAAGTCTTTTTATTTATTAAAGAATATTTTTCAAAAGTTCCTTTCTTAATGATAAAAGCAAACGGACATTTAGTTTCCTTCATATATTTAAAAGCATTATCAATTAATGGTTTAGCTTCTGCAAATGTTTCAGGTAAAATTTCATATTTTATCCCCATTGCTTGTAACAACTTATCCGTGACTTTTCCTTGCTTTATGTGTTGAGGTTCATCCTTTTTATCAGGCTCTCCTCTCCAACCGATAAGCATTAATAACGGGATGTTATAAACTTCTTCGTCTGTTAAAGATAATAATGGATTCACGCAATTACCAATTCCTGAATTTTGCATATAAACAACAGCAGGATTTCCTGTTGCAAGATAGTGTCCACTTGCCAAAGCAATTGCATTACCTTCGTTTGCAGTGATTGTATGTTGATTTCCTGTAGTATTATCCGTAACATACGCACAAAAATCTTTTAGTAAACTATCCGAAACGCCGCAAAAACAATTTACTTTGTTATCTTTTAAACATTCAAAAAAATCTTTGACATTAATCATATTTGTTTCTACTTTGCCCCCGGAATTAAAGTAATAATATCTTTTATTTTCATACAATATTCATCGCTGGCTTCTTTGCATCTATGGTTTTCAAGTATAGATTTTGCAGTATTAACCATTGCAGGATATGCAGCTCTTAATAAATGGTTTGCATAGATTACAATATTAATATTGTTTTCTATCAATTCTTTCTCTGTAACATGATTATATGATGATGGTACAACGACCAAAGGTTTTCTATTTGGAAGTTGATTGTATAAAGTTGCAAACTCTTTTATTTCATCAAATTCTTTTTTCCTTGAGTGAATCATAATACCGTCTACGCCTGCATCAAGATATGTTTTTGCTCTTGTAATAGCATCGTCCATTCCTTGTTCAAGAATTAAACTTTCAATTCTTGCAATAATCATAAAATCATCAGTGACTTGTGCTTGTTTTCCGGCCTTAATTTTTTGAGCAAAGTCATTAGGATTATCTTGTTCTTGGAAAACCTCAGTTCCGAATAAAGAATTTTTCTTTAAACCAACTTTATCTTCAATGATAATTGCACTTACTCCCAATCTTTCAAGTGTTTTGACAGTAAACACAAAGTGTTCTTGAGGACCACCATTGTCACCATCATAAATAATTGGCTTTGTTGTAACTTCAAGAATGTCATTTAATGTCGTCATTCTTGTTGTTGTATCAAGATAACCAATATCAGGTTTTGCTTGTGCAGCAGATTGAGTTAATGATGATATCCAAATCCCATCAAATTCTATTTTCTTGTTATTTTCTTCTATATATGTATTTTCAACAATTAAACCGGATAATCCGTTATGAGATTCGCAAATGGTTACGATATCTTTTGAATCTAATAATCTTCTTAATCTTCTGCAACGAATTTCCGGCGTTGTGCCTATTTCTTTTAATGATTTATTCAATTGGGTTGATGAAATCCCAGCAGTATAAGGAATATCAATAACCTTTCCACCCCATTGAGCCATAACATCAACTATTCTTTGTCTTGTTTGAGCTTGAACGCCTGTTTTCCAATCATCACCATGTAAAACATAGTCCGGTTTTATTTTTAATAAATTAGGAACATAATCAAGGGTTTCTTGCGCTATTACTTTGCTTACTCCTTTTACATTTTCTACAACAACTTTTCTTTGTTCCCAAGTCATATATGGTAATCTTTTGTAACTTGCAATAGCTTTATCCGTAAGTAAACCAACAATTAGTTCTCCACCACCTACAGACTCTAACAACTTTCTTCCTTCATTTATAATGTTTAAATGTCCGGGGTGTAGTAAATCAGCACTCATTCCTATATAAATTACGGCCATACCAATCCAACCTTTCTTTTGATTGTTGCTTTATGCATGATGAGCAGAATTATCATGTACACTATTTATTATATGCAGTAAAAGTGCATGGTCAACATTAATAATTGTCTTTTTATGGTTTTATATGTCATAAATTCTTTTTGTAATTTTGGAAATAATATTTAAAAACACTTCTTTTTTATCGTGATACAATTTAGTAAGAAGAGAGGTTTTATGCAAAGAAAAAATTTTGTAAATGTTAAGAGAGTCGTAATTAAACTCGGAACAAATATTTTGAGAAACGAAGAAGGCGAAGTCGCTTTATCTCGTATTTATTCATTCATTGAAGATATTTCAAAACTCGTTAAGTCAGGGAAAGAAGTTATCATTGTAACATCAGGTGCTGTCGGTATCGGAAAGAAAAAACTCAACCTCGATTCAACTGACGGTGACGGCGTAAAACAAGCTTGCGCTGCTGTCGGACAAAGCCGTTTAATGTCTTTCTACGAAAACGGTTTCGGTGTTTACGACATTCCTATTGCACAAATCCTCTTAACAGAAGATGATTTTTCATTACGTCACAGATATTTAAGCCTCAGAAACACACTCAACAAGCTTTTGAGTATGGGAGTTGTGCCAATCATTAACCAAAATGACACGGTTTCTACAATCGAAGTCCACGACATTTTAGCAGGAATTCAAGTTTGTTTTTCCGACAACGACAAGCTTTCAGCTCTCGTATCAAGTGAACTTGATGCAGATTTATTGATTTTATTAACAGATATTGAAGGTCTGTATACAGCTGACCCTAAAACAAACCCTGATGCAAAACTTATTAAAGAAGTTACATCCGTAACTGACGAGATTTTAGCTCTCGGAACAGGCGCATCATCAGGTGGCCGTGGTGGTATGAAAACAAAACTTGAAGCTGCAAAACTCGTAAACCGTTTTGGTGGCAGAGTCTTAATCGCAAATGGTAAACGTCAATCTGTCATCAGCAAAATTTTTGAAGGCGAAGAAATCGGAACAATGTTCTCTTCAGACTCAGAAAGACTTTCTGATAAAAAACGCTGGATTGGTTACGCAACAAACATTATAGGCAAAATTGTCGTAAACAAAATTACACAAGATGCTATTTTAAATAAGGGCAAAAGCCTTCTTCCAATCGGTATTGAAGAAGTTGTTAATGATTTCAAACAAGGCGAAGTTGTTTCTATTTGTGATTCAAACTACACAGAATTCGCCCGTGGAATGGTTAACTATAATTCTGACGAATGCAGAAAAATTGCAGGCGAACATTCTGACAACATAGTTAAAATTCTTGGGTACAAAAACTATGATGCAGTTATTACAAGAGATAACATCACAGACCTTATATAGAATGGAATTTAACTAAATCAACTTTTCTCATTCTTATATTTTCAGGAGTGATTTCTACAAGTTCGTCATCACCTATGTATTCAAGACATTCTTCCAAAGAAAGTTCTTTATGTGCCTGTAAAGTAACCATAACATCAGCTGTTGAACTTCTCATATTAGTCAATTTTTTTGTCTTACAAATATTTACAACAATATCTTGCGCTCTGTTTCCTTCACCAATTATCATTCCACGATAAACTTTAGTCTTTGGAGTAACAAAGAACACGCCTCTGTCCTCAAATTGAGCTAAAGCATAAGGAATAGCCTCACCTTGTTCATGGGCCAAAATAGAGCCAAATCTTTGTTTTGGAATATCGCCTGCGTACGGTTTATATTCATCAAATGTATGATACATAATACCTTCACCACGCGTCATACGGATAAATTCTGATCTGAAACCAATCAAACCTCTTGCAGGAATTGAGAATTTCATCTTCGTTCTGTTGCCTGTATTTGACATTTCAAGCATTGTTGCTTTTCTGCCTGAAAGTCTGTCAATACAACCGCCAGCGTTTTCATCAGGAACATCAATAATCAAGTTTTCAAAAGGCTCACATTGTTCGCCATTTATAGTTTTATAAATTACTTCAGGTTTAGAAACTTGGAACTCAAAACCTTCTCTACGCATTGTTTCAATTAAAATACCCAAATGCAATTCGCCACGTCCTGAAACCTTGAAACAGTCTGTAGAATCAGTGTCTTCAACTCTTAAAGATACATTTTTTTCAAGTTCATCATAAAGACGTTTTCTGATTTGACGAGATGTTACAAACTTACCTTCCTGACCTGCGTACGGACTATCATTTACAGAAAAATTCATTTGTAACGTAGGTTCATCAACCTTAATCAAAGGCAGAGGATTAATTTCATTAAGTTTACAAATTGTTTCGCCGATTTGAATATCAGAAAAACCTGCAATACCAACAATATCACCTGCTTCTGCTGAGTCAATTTCAACTCTGCCTAAGTCTTTGAATCCAAATAATTTTGTAATTTTTCCGTTTTCAACGCTTCCGTCAGCCTTAACCCAAGATACTTGTTCTTGGTTAGAAACAACCCCGTTTGCAATACGACCGACAACTATACGACCGACATATTCGTTATAATCAAGCGTTGTTGCTCTAAATTGTAAAGGTTTTTTAGCGTCACCTTCCGGTGGTTGAATATTTTCCAAAATACAATCCAACAAAGGAACCATATCTTTTCTTTCATCATCAAGATTTTTTATCGCAAATCTGTTTAAACTGCTTGAATAAATATATGGAAAATCTATCAAATCTTCTCTGTCAGTTAATTCCGTAAACAAATCAAAAACTTTATCTAAAGTTCCGTCAGGATCAGCAGCCGGTTTATCAATTTTATTAATTACAACAATAATTTTAATACCAAGTTCCAGCGCTTTTGACAAAACAAAACGAGTTTGCGGCATAGGTCCTTCTGCAGCATCAACAATTAATAATGCCCCGTCTACCATACCCAAAACACGTTCAACTTCGCCACCAAAATCTGCGTGCCCCGGGGTATCAACAACATTAATTTTTGTTCCTTTATAATCTATAGAAATATTTTTGGAAAGAATTGTAATTCCTCTTTCTCTTTCCAAATCGTTACTATCCAATACACGTTCCTGCATCTGTTGGTTTTCTCTAAAAACACCACTTTGTTTCAATAAACAATCTACAAGTGTTGTTTTACCGTGGTCAACGTGTGCAATTATCGCTATATTTCTAATATTGTTTTTATCCATTTTTTTGCCCTGTTTTTGGTTTTCTCTAGTGTATAATTTACACTTATATTGTAAAGCAAACAGCTTCAATTTCAAGAAGTTTTTATCTTTTAAATATTAAGATTTGTTAACAAAGTTTTTAAAACATGACAATTTTGGTGCAAGAAAAAACTTAATAAATTCATAGGGGAATATTTTACAGATGAGGATTTTATCATGACAGAAAACGGATTAACACAAATTACAATTTCTAACAAAGGTATTACTTGGGAATTAAAAAAACTTATTGAATCAAACAAAGATTGCCAAATCTCAGACGGCAAAATATCTGCAAGCGAATGGAATAAAACAATGGACACACTTGCTGAAATTGATATAAAACGCCGACAATTAAATAAAACTCCTATTTTTGCATGCAGCTGCTATAGCAAATCAAAAGACAGATATCAAAACAACTTTGTTGTTCATCCCGGTCAAAAAATTGAATTTACACAAGATGAAATGGCAAAAATATATGAATCCATGGGTGTAACAATTACAAAAACAAGTTCAGAAGCAGAACAAACTCAAAAACAAACTCCAAAACCTGCTTCAGAAAAAGCAACCACTCCTGTTTCCGTTCCTACTCCTACAACAGAAGCAGTACAAAAAAAGGACGTTATTCCAAAAGAAGAAAAAGCAGATACATTAACTAATGTCGCACAAAAACCTGAAGAAAACCAAAATCAAATTGTTGTTTCGAACGACAAACAAGATAAAACAAACAACAAAGATACTATGAAAAAACTGCTTACCATCGGCGGAACAGTTTTACTTGTCGCAGGCGTATGTCTGTTAGGAACAAAAGCAAAAAAACTTACCAATAAAGTACCAAAAGTAAAAAATAATGGACAAAAAATCGGCTTATCAGGAAAATTTAGACTATTCTCAGAAAAACTTGAAGTTAATAGAATTAATAAAAATGTCAACAAGCAAGAAACAAAGTTCAACAAAGAATACAACAAATTTATGGATGGATTAAAAAAGGTTGAAAAAGATCTGGAAAAAGCAGAATACGATTATATTGCTCCTGACTACAGTATAAAACATGTTGACTCCGGCAAAAAAAGTTATATTATACAAGACTTTGGTTTCCAAAAGACTATGACTTTGGTAAATAATAGAAAATATAATGCGCTTGGTGCTTCCTTTATTGATGAATATTCTAATGGTATTCTTGGAAGCGTAACAATAGATGCAAAGAACACCACATATTTACATACAAAAATTCGTGGCACTAAAACAGATGACTTTCTAAAAATTGGAAAATATAAAAAATACAATGACGGAAAAATTGAAATTATAAAAGAAACAGCAAACAATAAGCAAACAAAAATAGTAGAAAACGGAAAAATTAAAGATTTGTTCGAAGACGCTTGGGGTAATCAAAATACAAGTTATATAGACAAACAAGGCAAAAGAATAACGAAACAAACTAAATTTGTGCCGTAGTAAACATATGGTAATGATTAATTTAATAAAAATAAAAAGTTTTTGTTAAATTACAAACCGCCATAAAGTTTAGAGAACGGTTCTTTTGATTCAGGTGGTAAATACATCATATTTCTATTTTCATAAAATTCACTCGCTTTGAGTTTAAAACCTATTCCCAAGTAATAAGGAAGTGCATCATCTAAAGAAAAGAGTTCTACATTTCCTTGCGCACCACACTCATCACTTCGTCTTTGTGCTATTTGTAAAAGCCTTGTTCCTACTTTGCTGCACTCTGCAATATAGTTATTATGATTCTCGTTGTATGGTCTTGTATAATTTTGTAAAAGTTCTACAAAAACAGCATTTGGATTACGCGTAATACGGCTAAAAATGCCTTGTTTCGGAATGGTTAGTTCCATTTCGCCATATATAGCACCAAACATATCCTTTAAAATATAAATTTCTGAATTTCCATAAGCCTCTTTAATTACATTTAAAAAACCTTCAACCCCATTTCTTTCCTTTACAAGAACTTTGCCAATAATTCCATTAGGCATCATCCCTATATTTTTATACGTAAGCCTTTCAACATCTCTTGTATTTATTGGATAAAGTTGTTTAAAAGATGTGTTATTTCTGTTGTTGACAGGTTTTTGGTAATTATAAAAATTAATACTGTTTATTCGCATATCAATACAAAAAACCAAAAAGAATTTTTTTGCTATTTAACAATATTTATGCTAGTATTGATTCACAATATAAGTACAGAATGGACGTGTGTATGAAGGTTATAATCAACAAATTCAAACCCCCAATGATAATTGGTGGAATTATTGGAATAAGTCAGCTATCCAATCTCAAAAATTTAAGATATGCCGGTGACGAATATGTTTCTGAACCACTTATGTCAGAATTAGACAAAATGAGCGCCATTAATAATGTAAATATCAAAAAAGACGAAGATAAGTTAAATTTATCATTAGAAGAACTTAAAAAAAGGACAAGTCCTGATTATCTGGTTACAAAAAAATTCCTTGATGTTGATTCTCCTGAATACACAAATTTGGCAGATGGCGACAAAAAAGCTCTAAAACACTTAGTAAAAGCAGCTTACTGGATTGGTGTTGCAAATTTAAAAATAGATAACAGACATAATATAGAATTCCAAGAATATTTAGAAAAAGAAGTTGCAAAAGGAAATGAAAGGGCAAAATTAACAAAAATTTTGTTTGACGCACAAAAAGGGGTTTGTTCTCAAGATAAAAAAATGCAAAAAATAGAATTGATGAAGGGTGTTCATGCGACTCTTGGAAAAGGAATTTATCCTGAAGATTTAACAAATGAAGAATTTCATTCTATACTTATAAAAATGATTAAAGAAGGCAAAATTGATGAAGTAAAAACAATTCTTAATCAGCGTTCTATTGTTGAAAGAAACGGCGATGAACTCATTGGAATTGATTATGTAGATTGCTTCAAAGAAGAATTTGAAAATGCTGCAAAAGAACTTGAAAAAGCTGCAAAATATTCTACAAACAAAGATTTTAACGAGCTTTTAGTTCTACAAGCTAAAGCTTTAAGAACTCCTGACGAAATGTTAGACGGATACGCCGATAAAAAATGGGCAACTCTTCAAGATACACCTTTAGAATTCACAATTACAAGAGAAAACTATCAGGATGAAATGACTGATACCGTTTGGGATAATCCTGAATTATCAGATTTATTAAAAAAATACAAAATTTCTCCAATCGGCAAAGACACGATTGGTGGCAGGGTCGGGATTATTAATAAAAAAGGAACGGAAGATATTTTAAAAGTAAAAAAATATATTCCTCTAATGGCAGAAAATATGCCGTTAAAAGAGATGTACGAGCAAGATATTACGCCTTCAAACAGCCACAAACAAACAATGGTTGATGTTGATAACGTATATTCAACAGGCGAAATCGGTCAATTCAGAGGAAGCATTTGTCTTGCAGAAAATTTACCGAATACCGACAAAGCCTCTATAAAATATCTTGATGGTGGGAGAAGAAATGTTTACCATCGCCAAATTCGTTTCAATACTTCACCTGATGCTATAACAAAACAACAACAAATTTTAGATGCTACTTTGAATCCCGAATTACATAAGTATTACAACCCAAATGGTTATCACCTATTAACAATAGGACATGAAAACGGACATTCGTTGGGGCCAAAAGGCGGCAAAGACGGTTTAGGAAAATACAAGTCAATTATTGAAGAAAATAAAGCTGATATGGTTGCATTTAGTATGATGAACGTTTTGACAGATGCAGGACTTTATACTCCTGAAGAACGAAAACAAATTATTGTTTCCTTTATATTAGACACCATACCGACAGCAAAACCAACCATAAACAAAGCACACAGAGTTCGTTCCGTTATGGAACTAAACTTCTTTATCAAAGAAGGCGCCGTTAGCATTTCTCCTGATGGTGTTGTAGATATCAATATTGAAAAAGTCGTCCCTGCTGCAAGAAAAATGCTCGAAAAAATAGTTACCTTGCAAATGGAAAAAGATATCAAAAAAGCCGAAGAATATGTTAATGAGTATTTCATTTGGACACCTGAATTAGAAGCACACGCACAAAAAATTGAAGAAATTTCTAAAGTATTAGGTGGAAAACTGGAAACTCCTTTAGCAGACAAATTGTTAAAAGAAGAATAAGTTTACATTTCAGCTAACTATTCAAAGAATTATAAATTTTGTATAACAATTCGATTTGTTGATTATTTGCATGTGTAATATACGACTGCAACTCGTTTATCATCTTTTTTTTGTCAGTATATTCATCAAAATTAAATAGTTCTTTAATATTAATTTGCAAAGCTTTTGCAATACATACGAGCAAATCAAATGACGGTTTAGTTCTTGAAGACTCCAGTTTAGAAATATGGTTAGGTGAATAACCCGTCAATTCTGCCAGTTTTTCTTGAGTTAAACCTCTTTTTTGTCGTAAAGAGCTAATTCTTTTACCTAATAAGTCTAATATTTCATCCATATACCACTCCTTGCTAATCATGTTAGTGTGAATGTAACAAAATATTAATTGAATGACTTGATTAGTTATATATTGTAATATAATCATGATATGATTACATTTTAGCCAATAGTTGTCATAATATGATTTAAATTTAGGTATATATACATGAAATTATACGAAAACATACAAGATTATAAATTATTTGGAATTTCTTTGTTGAGCATAAAATACGATGGATTATATGATATCTACTTTCTGTTTGATAAATTTAAAGTTTTTAAAACAGAGAACGATAGAGATTTTTGGAACGATTGGGAAAGGTAAATATATAAAACAAATGTGTAAAAAAGTTTAGTAAGGGCTAATAAGTATGCAAATACCGGAAATTATAAAAAATATTATCTTCAAAGAATGTAATGAAATTTATTATATTGATAATTTTCTTGAAATTGAATTAAAAAATTCTTGTTTTTTGCCTTTCATCAAGGTTGTTTGTCGTAAAAATTATGAACAATACTACTTATTCGGAAAAATCTTGATTTGGCAAAAAGCACATATAAATAAGGAACAGAATTAATGGCTAAAGTATCAATAATAATACCCGTT
>JAKSUP010000139.1 GCA_024408905.1 bacterium | reverse complement strand
AACAGAAAAATTACTTTTTTGTGCGGCCATGACAATACTTTGCAGTCTTTATTAGCGGCATTAGATGTTAAGGATTACAAGCTTCCAAACACAATAGATGCAGGTATTCCGATTGGGGCAAAAGTTGTATTTAATAAATTTGTGAAAGATAGCCAAGAATATTGCGATATTAATTTAGTGTATTTAACAGTTGACCAGATTCGACATGGTATCGCACTTGATCTATCAAGCCCTGCAATGGCTTTTCCGTTAGAGTTTGACGGTATTGAACGTAATTCTGAAGGATTGTTTAAGATGAGTGACGTAGAAAGCATGCTTAAAGAAACCATTGCTGAATACGATAAATGACAATAAATCAATAAAATTTTACAATATATTCTATATTGCTACATCTCTTTTGCGGGATATAAAGCTAATAAAATGCTATAATAAATATAGTCAGAATATTCTAATATATAAATAATTTAAAGGAGTTATTATGGAAAAGAAAAGGCTCTTTATTCCTGTAATTCTTGTAGCTGTTTTGATAATTGCGCTTGTATTAGCAATTTCGAAAAGCGCATTTGCCGACAAAAATAATGAGGGTTTAAAAAAAATTGAGGAAATTACAAATCAAAATGTTACTTCTGCTCCGACCAATCAAACTAAAACACCTGACATCAGTCTTAAATCTAAGGTTGAAAATTCAGCAGAGAATGTAATAAACATTGATATTGAAGGAACTGTTATATGCAATGACACAATAACAGTCCCTGCAGGTAAAACTTTAAATATAAATTCTACAGTCAACACAAATACAATAATTCGCGATAAAAACTTTAATGGCGCTGTCTTTCTTGTCGAAAACAATGCTACTCTTAACATAAATAATGTAACCATCGATGGTGGTGCTGCATGAACCTCAAAAGAAAAGATCAGCAATCAAGGAGCCAATTCAAATGCTAGTTCAATTTATGTTAAATCTAATTCAAAAGCAAACTTGGATAATTCAATATTTTGCAATAATGATTGCACTGTTAACGGCGGAGGTCTTAATATTGAAAAAGATTCTGAAGTGGTCTGTACGGATTGCATTTTTTGCGAGAACAAAAGCGCCAGCAGTGGCGGCGCCATAAATGTTTTTGGTAAGTTGTCTATACACGATTCTTTCTTCTACAACAATTACGCTCAAAATTTTGGTGGCGCAATTTTCGCTGAGCCTAATTCAAGAATTATATTAAGCGGAAAATTAACGATTAATGAAAACTTCAATTCGAATGGCAAATCCAACTTTTGCACCAATACTGGGGCAGAAAATGTTTTAATATATGACAAGATCAGCAAAGACTCCAAAATTGGAATTAGTAAGCCAACTCAAACAGAAGAAAATATGGAATTTGCTGTAAGAGCTGATGAATACAATGCTGATTTTGGTTCTTGCAGAGATAATTTTTTCTTTGATGAGCCATGTGGCCTTACCCCATATTGTTGTTATCATAAGTTAATTGCCGTATATTGAAAAGTTTCAAACTCAAAAGTTAATCTGCTAGGTGAAGGAACCCCAGAAAATGCATATAAAATTTCTAGGGCAAGCGATATGCTACAAATTAATAATGATCCAATGGGCGATTTTGAGATAGTAAACAATTTGGATTTTTCTGAATTTGAATCATGAGAACCATTATGCAAAAATGGCGGTTTTGTTGGCTCACTTGTTAGTAGTAGAGGGCTTGGTATTTATAATTTTAGAATTGATTGCGCTGAAAATGAAAAAAAAGGCATCTATGAACATGGATTATTCTCTGAGCTTTTTGATACTGCCTATTTGTATAATTTTTCTGTAAATGGAGAAATATGTAATGCTACTAAAGATACAAAAATAATTGGAATATTCGCTGCAAAACTAAATAATAGATTGCCGGAGGATTTTATTAAAAATAATCTTGCTTCTGTAAAACCAAATGTAGTAATAGACCTAAGTAATGAAGGGATAAATAAACAAGAAATAATTGTCGGAACAATAGGAAGAGGCTGAGGGAGCTTATATGATATTCCTACAGATAATTTCCAAGTTATTGGAGAAAATGGTAACACAGACAAAGAATTTTTAAATAAAAATTACCCAAATATAGGAATATATGCAGGAGTCTGAGCCTGAAAAACTTATACACCTGGAAATTTACCAGATAATATAACGACTCATTCTGGCGGAATTAGCGGTTATAAACAAAATTCGGCCAAAGATGTAATAGAAATGATTAACGCTAGTCCTGATATTATTGAAGTAGATGTTTGTTGAGATTCTGACGACGGTGTTCTGTATTGCAGCCACGATGGCGATGGATATGAAAATGAAGCTTCTACACCTAGTCTCGTAAATGTCTTTTTACTTTTAATGGGTATTAGTGATACTATACCACACCCGTTTGTTGACAAAAAAGTACATATGTTTTACGGTGAATTGAGCCGCATTAAAATACAACTTGACATAAAAAACTTCGAAGCATTTAAAAGATCTCTTCACCTCGTTGAATTACTTTCAGAAAGAGGAATTCGAGTAGGGGATAAATTTGGTAAATTAGACCCAAAAAGGGTCGAGTTTTGCGGAACTTCTGGATATGACAATATGGTTACGCAGGGTTATACTTTTGATTATGATGAACCTGACCAGCATCGATATGTAAGAGATGTAATACGTTCATTGTCTGATAAGGGATGTATTTTTTGTGTTAATTATGCAGAAATCAAAGGTGGACTTTCAGGAGATCCGATAAACGACTGAAATGAAGATTTAGTCAAGCGTGTGCTTACTGATATTGGGTTAAATCCTGACAACAATAACGTTGCCATAAATGTAGACCACACAAAAATTAGAACAGACCAACACCCATGAACTTGACTCAAAGAATATAATATTGGAACATCTGCATATGTTGTTGATGAATGGAATAATCCTAACTGGGGATCTCGAGCGCTTTTTAATGTCACAACAAAAGACAAATATTGTTTTAACCGATATTATCATTATAAATATAGAGATATGAGATCGAGTGAAAAGATACTAATGGACTGCCCATTCCCTAGAGTAGGAAATGCGCATCCGTATGATATTAGAGATCAATAATAGGTTGGTGTTACTATGGATTACATGAATATTGAAGCTTCTATAAGATTTTTGCAAGCAGAAAACAATACTGCAAACGTGCAAACTGGTGATGTAGGCTTATATATTATATTTTTTATTATTTCATTTGCTTTACTCATAGGTTCATTGTTGCTTATTTATAGGCTTAAATCTAATACTGCTTATCAAGACAAATCCTCAGTTAAAAGCTTTTCTAAAGCTTTAGTTTTCCCGTTTATTATAGTAGCTGTGATTATTGTTTTTATTGGCGCCGTATCGATTTTTACGCTGAATAATATCGGTGCTGCAATTGCCGAAAACGAAATAGTTGGTCCCAACACAATTAATGCATATGTTAATGAAGACGGCAGTGTTAATATTGAAGAATCTAATATTTATAGTAAAAACGGTCTAGATTTAAAATTCGATGGCTTACAAACCGAGTTGTGCGATAGTTCATTAAATCTAGGCAGTTCTATATGAAATATTAGTATTGACGAAAATCTTATATATAGTAATAATGTTCCCGGAGCAAGTGAACTGGTTGTTAAGACTAAGTCTTCAAGCAAACTGCTTGTCTCAGTAAATAGCTTACCTTCAGATATAGCTAAAAGCTTAATTAATAAAAACGTATTTAAAATAAAGTTTAAAGTTAAAGAGCTTCAAAAAATTGATGTTCAATTTGACCCTGATAATGGCCAACCAAAATGAATCGTACAGGTAAGTGAGGAATTTGCGGTTGAAAAGCCAAAGAATGATCCTGAAAAACATTTAGCAGATTTTGATAGTTGACAAAAAGACGGCGTTAATTATGATTTTAATTTACCTGTTACAGAAAGCTTTACATTAAAAGCTGCATGGAAAGAATTTGAAGCTATAGATTATCCAGAATGAAGGGATAACCTAGCATATTGCGATGAAATATTTGATGTCGATGATGAGGATTTATGAATTAATTATTCTAAAGATAAAATTGAAATAAGTGGAGAAACTAAAGAGTCAGATGCTGGAGAATACACAGTAATTTTTAATGTAAAGCATGGTTATTATTGAAAAGTTACAGAATTAGACCCATATGAATTAAGTTGGGGGATTAACAAAAAAAATCTTTCGTTTAGTGGTGTAAGCGCCGAAGTAGAATACACAGGTGAACAAATAATCATTAATGATTTTACTACGAGTGGTCTTGTCGAGGGACATTCTTCTAATGTATCATACAATGCACAAGGAAGAGAGGTAGGAGTTTATCAAGGAGAAATTACGCCAACTAAAGATATAAATATTGTCAACAGCGAAGACGAAGACAAGACAGCTAATTATAATATTTCAACTTCAACGGCCTCTCTTACTATTAATCGTACGGATGATGAATGAACTGTAGCAATGGAGGCGTATGTATCTGACTATAACGGATACTATCAATACAATAAGCATCCATCACCATCAACTGCCAAAACAGGTGAAACTTCAGCAAAATTCAGCTTTGA
>JAKSUP010000138.1 GCA_024408905.1 bacterium | reverse complement strand
AAATAGTATCAGTACCTTTACCACCTACAACTGAATCATTACCATCGCCGGTATAGATTTTGTCGTTGCCTGCACCGCCATTTATTGAGTCATTACCTTCGCCTGAATATATAACATCATTCCCGTCACCGGTTGATATTGAATCGTTTCCTGAACCTGATTTGATATTATCTACTTTACTGCCGCCTGTGATAGATAAATGCAGGCTCTCAGTAGAAACATCAACTGTATTATTTGCACTTGAACTTAAGCCATACAATTTGAATTTTTGAGTTGACCAGTCTAGTGTCGCGCCGTTAATTTTTACTCTTGTTTGGTTGTCTTCTTCTGCAAAATAATTTTTAACGGTTGTTAATTCTGTATATGATTTACTTCCACTTTTATACACTTTTGAAATGATTAAATCATTACTGTTTGCTTTTTTGCAATAAGTTAATGTATTAGTTCCTGAGAACTTGATATTAACGCTATCACAAGTTCCTAAATTAATTGTGTCGTTTCCGTCACCGTTTGCAATAGTAATTGTCTTACTGCCTGTTCCGTCTAAATAAATAGTATCAGTACCTTTACCACCTACAACTGAATCATTACCATCGCCGGTATACAATTTATCATTACCGTCTTCGCCATAAAGTTTATCATTGCCTTTGCCACCATAAATAGTATCATTACCTTTGCCACCATATAGGTTATCATCACCGTTTGCCCTATCTATAGCAGACCTAACTTCTTCTTCATTAAAAATCATATAGTCAGCATAATTTGATGGAACCAGGTCTAACATTGTTTCATAAGACGCAAAATCTCCATAAATTTTATCATTTCCATCGCCACCTTTAACTGTGTCATTTCCATCACCACCGAATAAAATATCATTTCCTGCTTCACCATCAATATAGTCGTTACCATCTTCTCCACAAACAGTATCATTACCCTTACCTGCATAAATAGTATCATTTCCGTCTCCGGAAACTATTCCGTCAGCGTAATCTCCTGTTCTGATATTATCATCATAAGAACTTCCCATAACACTTTCTGGCATAAAAGTAGCTTTATGTGTGATTGGACTGGTTGACAAGGTGTAATCGCTATATAAATTAAGATAATTAGCTAATGTATCATAATAATTATATCCGATAGTGGCTTTAACATTTGTTTTATTGGATGCAGAACTAAAATAATTTTTTAAAACAACTTTGTCAGTCGGATCTTCTTGTGTTGGATAAATTAATACTAAATTATTACCTTTTCTTTCTGAATAAAAATATACTACATCCTCATAGGTCGCAAAATCAGAAAAGTCTAAATTATATTTAGTTCCGGCTTTTATTTCATAAGATACATTACCCCTATTTTGATAAAATTTTTTATTCGTCATACAAAACACCTTCCACTAGTCAGTTACACACATTAATTATAAAACAAAACACAAATAAATTGAATAGTTAAAAGGATTTTGTAACATATTTTTATCGTACTTTTATACTTTCATCAAGGTATTTAATCAGAGGATAAATAAAGAATTCTATAATCCTTCTTTTTCCGATTTTGATTTCATTTGTTGTTGTCATACCATATTTAATTGTTTGTTCTTTTCCTTCAACCATCAGTTTCGTATTTTGTGGTTCTATATAAACTTCATAAATATCACCTAATTGTTCATCTTTAATGCTATTAGGCGAAACTACAGTTACAACACCTTCAAGTATTCCGTATTTTTGAAAATTATATGTATCAATCTTGATTGATACAGGCATATTCGTTTCAATAAATCCTACATCTTGGTTTAATACTTTTGCTTTAATTTGCATTTTAGCGTTTTTTGGCACAATAGACATAATTTTTTCGGCAGGTGTAACAACTCCACCTTCTGTATGTATAAGGATTTTATTAACATAGCCGTCTATTGGCGATTTTAATATTTGTTTTTGTTTTTCTATCTGCAATCGCTTATTTCTTATCTCAGAAAGTGTTGCACTATATGCCCCTATAGCGTGTTGCAATTCTGTAACTTCTTTTGCCGTTTCATCATACCTTGATGCCGGAATTATATCTCTGACAGAACTAAGTCGATTTTTATTTTCTAAAGCTATTTTATATTTTCCTCTAGCAGCAGCCAATTCTTCAGAAGTTCTTGCTTCTTCTTCTTTCAAATTATTTAACTCTAACCCCGGTTCATATTCTGCAGGTGATACAATCGCAACAATTTGACCTGCCGTTACATAATCACCTTCTTTAACAGCCAATGTGGTTAAAACCCCTTTGTCTAATGATTGTACAAGTTTTTCTTCTCCGGATGGAATAACCAAACCTCGTGCCGTTACTACAATATCGACTTTCCCAAAATACATCCATAAACTTGCAATAACCATAAAAGTAATTACAATCCAAAAAACAGTATTTCCGATAGGGTTTACCGGAGAGTCCTCAATTTCAGCCAAAATTGGCTTAAATTCATATGAATCATCTTCTTTTACTAATATAAGATTTTTAATTTTTTCAAGTAAGTTCATCTTTTAACTCCCTACATACTTTGTGCTTGATACAGTTTTTTGTAATAACCGTCAAGTTTTAGCAATTCTTCATGAGTTCCGTATTCTACAATCTCGCCATTATCAAAACATACAATTTTGTCACAATCTTTTATTGTTGAAAGCCTGTGAGCAATAATAATAGTTGTTCTTCCTTTTGATATAATTGCCATATTTTCTTTAATTATTTTTTCAGATTCATAATCCAAGGCAGAAGTTGCTTCATCAAATATTAAAATCCTGGGATTTGAAATCAAAGCTCTTGCAATTGCAATTCTTTGTTTCTGTCCACCTGACAGACTTGAGCCACGTTCACCGACTTCAGTGTCATATCCTTTTGGCAGTTGAGAAATAAATTCATGCGCACCTGCAATCTGTGCAACCTGAACAATTCCTTCCATTGGCATATTTGGTCGAGGCAAAGAAATATTATCTTTTATGGTTCCTGAAAATAAATAATTTTCCTGTAAAACAATACCAATATTTGTTCTCAACCAAATCGGATTAATATTTCTTATATCAATTCCATCTATAAAAATTGTGCCTTCTGTTGTATAGTATAACCTCTGTATAAGTTTTGCTATTGTTGATTTACCGCTTCCGGAACGTCCTACAAAACCGATTTTTTCTCCGGCTCTAATTTCAAGATTTATGTTTTTCAAAACCATTGGAGAATCGACGTTATACTTAAATGAAAGGTTTTCTATTTTTATATCACCCTTAACTTGGTTTAATGTTATAGCATTATCTGATTGAATATCAAGAGGACTGTTTAATATATCTCCAATTCTGTCAACGGCAAGTAGTGTTTGTTGAAATTCATTCCATAATCCTACTAAGCGTAACATTGGAGCTGCAAATTGACCTGAAAACATTTGGAAAGCAATTAATTGACCTATTGTTAACTTATTTTCAATTACAAGCAAAACTCCGAGGTATAAAATCGCAATAGTCATTCCTTTTTGCAAGAAACCACATATAGAGCCTGTAAAATTGCCGATAATAGCAAGATTAAAACTGGATTTCAAATATTTACCCAATTTTTCTTCCCATTTCCTAAACATTGAGCCTTCTATGGCAAGGGATTTAACAGTTTGAACTCCTGTTACAGATTCGACTAAATAAGAATTTGAGTGTGCCCCCATTTGAAATTTTTCTTCTAATCTGGTACGAAGTTCCGGCGTAATAAGCAAATATATAATTCCAATAACACATAAAAAGCCAAGTGATATGAACGTAAGTTTGCGACTATACACAAACATAATTGCTAAAAATACCACAGAGAAAAATGCATCAATTAATACCGAAACTGATTTATCTGTAATAAATTCCCGTATTCTGTCAAGTTCACGAACTCGGGCAACAATATTACCGACTTGTCTGTTTTCAAAATAAACATAATATAGCTGGAACAAATGTCTGAAAAGTTTTGCACCCAACTTGGCATCAATTTTATTTGTTGTATGTATAAAAATATAATTTCTTGATAGATTAAGTAAAAGTTCAAAAATAGCCACAACGATAAACGCAAACGCTAAAACATCCAGTGTTGCCAGAGTTCTGTTTACCAAAACTTTATCTAATATAACTTGAGTAAACAAAGGTGTTACAAGCCCAAAAAGCTGAACAATAAAAGAACCTAATAATACTTGAGCAATAATTTTTTTGTATTTAAAAATTTCATTAAAAAACCATTTAAATCCAAACTTAACATCACTATTCAAATTTTTATGCCGAAGAATTATTATGTTATCTTTAATTTTTTCTTGTAATTCTTCATACGTATGACTTTCCGGATGTTGAGAAAGTGGAGTTAAAGTAAGCACTTTGTTTTCATCTGGTTTTAGCGCCAATAAAACAATATATGAATTATCTTTTAATTGTAAAATAGCAGGAAGTGGGTATTTTGAAGATATTTCACATAATTTTAGATTTTTACTTTTTACTTTAAACCCTTTATTTTTTGCTATTCTTATTATTTCTTCAGGATTAATATCAGCAGTTGTTATACCGTATTCTCTAACAACTCCACGCATATCTATATCAACATTATTTAGTTT
>JAKSUP010000137.1 GCA_024408905.1 bacterium | reverse complement strand
TTTTGAGTAAAGCTGATTGTAAGGAATTATTCTGTGCTGGGTTTGATGGATATTCAACAAGGGAAGATAACTATTTTGATCCTAAAATGGAATATTCAAATATAAAATCAGATGCAGCAGAAATAAATAGCCATATAAAAATGGTATTAATGGAAATCAAAAAATCAATGCAGATTAATTTTATAACATACTCTCATTATGAAGAAAAACAATTGGCAGAGGACTAGTTTATGGGAAAACTAGATGGGAAAATAGCACTGATTACAGGTGGTACCTCTGGAATTGGAGGTGCAATTTCTTTGTTGTTTGTACAAGAAGGAGCTACTGTTATTGCTGTATCACGAAAATCAGCACATACCTATGGTGGAGAATTCATGCAGAAATTGAACTCAAATTTTTCTGACAAATTTGAGTTTTATCCTTTAGATATTACTAACAAAGATGGAATTAATCTTCTAAAAAAACATATTGAGAAAAAATATGGAGGTTTAGATATTCTTGTAAATAATGCAGGATGTCTTAAAACAGGAAGTCTCGATGAAATTACAGATGAGGATTGGGACATCGTTTATGAAACTAATACAAAATCCATTCTTCATACATGTCAAGCTTTTATGTCGTTACTCCAGAAATCAAGAGGTGTTGTATTAAATAATGCCTCTATTAACGGACTTCATTCTTATGTAAAAGGGAAAAAAAGTTATATGTATGCTACTTCAAAAGCTGCAGCAATTCAACTAACTCGATATTTGGCAAAAAATTATGCCCCTGATATTCGAGTTAATTGTTTATGTCCTGGTATGACTGAGACGAATTTATTTACTAATCGTGATTTTTCTCGTTTTAGTGATTCAAATCTGCTTGGTCGTATGGCACAACCAGAGGAGATAGCAAAAGTAGCTTTGTTTCTATGTTGTGATGATTCATCGTTTGTAACAGGTTCTATTATTGTTGCTGATGGTGGGGAGACAATAAAATAAATGAAAATAGATAGGGTAGCCGTTACAGGTGCAACAAGTATGTTGGGTGCATCTTTGATAGATGAATGTATTACGCAAGGGATAAAGGTTTTAGCATTTGTTCATAGAAATTCGACAAATTTGTATCGAATACAAAAATCTCCTCTAGTGAAAATAGTAGGATGCGATTTAGATGAAATGGAAACGTTTGATGTAGGAGTTGAACGTTGTGATGTAATGTATCATTTTGCTTGGGGAAGTACAGATAAAGATATTAGAGATTTGCCTATGCCTCAGTTAAACAGTATTAAGTATTGTATTGATGCTGTTGAGTTAGCAGCTCGTCTTGGATGCAAAAAATTTGTAGGATCCGGAAGTCAGGCAGAGTATGGTATTAATTCTGAATTACTTACTCCTGAAACTAAAGTAGATCCAATAACATCTTATGGAGTTGCAAAATTTTCAGCTGGTAAATTATGTGAAAAATTATGTCGAATAAGAAATATGGTTTGTATATGGCCTAGAATTTTCTCAGTTTATGGGCCATATATGCAAGACAAGTCGATGTTGCCATATGCTCTTATTCAATTTCTAAAAAAAGAACCTGCTAATTTTACTGCCGCAACGCAGAATTGGGAGTTCCTATATCAAACTGATGCTGCAAAAATGTTTATTGCACTTGGTGAAAATGTTTCAGAATCGGGAGTATATTTGATTTCCAGCGGTGAGAGTAAAGTTTTGAAAGATTTTATATATGAAATAAGGGAAGTTTGTGACAACGATTTAGAATGTAATTTTGATGCATCAAAAAACAGTGGACTTATGACATTAAAAAGTGATCCATCAAAAACATTCGCCGTTACCGGTATAAAACCTTCAATAAGTTTTAAAGAAGGAATTTCAAAAATGTTGGATTTCATGAAATTGAGAATTGAAAATGGAACATTAAAAATCTAGGAGTTTAAAATGAAAGTAAAATTATCTGATTATATTGCAGAATTTCTTGCGGACAAAGGGCTTTCAAATGTATTTACTGTTGTAGGTGGTGGATCTATGCATTTGAATGATTCCTTTGGACATCATCCAAAACTTCATTGTATTTATCATCATCATGAACAGGCTTGTAGTATTGCTGCTGAAGGATATGCAAGAATAGCAAATAAACCTGGAATTGTTTGTGTAACTAGTGGACCAGGTGCCGTTAATGCATTGAATGGTGTAGCAGGTGCATATCAAGATTCTATTCCTATGATTGTTTTTTCTGGTCAAACAAAAACAACACTTTCCATGGAAAAGTGTGGATTAAAATTACGAACCCTTGGAAATCAGGAATTTCCAATTACTTCAGCACTAGAATATATGGCTAAATATTCTGAAACTTTGTTTGAAGTAAATAGAATTAAATATTGTCTTGAAAAAGCCTACCATCTTGCAATTTCGGGAAGACCTGGACCTGTTTGGTTAGATATTCCACTTGATTTGCAGGGAAAAATTATTGAAACAGATGAATTAATTAGTTATTCGGAAGATGAAGATAAAATAGAAAATCTTTCTACTGCAAGTGAGTTATCTGAGAAAATAGATATAGTCATAGAAAAATTAAAGACTGCAAAGCGTCCAGTTGTTTACGCCGGTAATGGGATAAGATTGGCAGGGGCACAAAAAGAATTTCTTGAATTTGTTCATAAGTATAAGCTTCCGGTTGTTACTTGTTGGGATAGTATTGACTTGATTTCTAACAAAGATGATTGTTTTTGTGGTCGTGGTGGTACTATGGGTGACCGTGCAGGTAATTTTGCAATTCAGAATAGTGATTTGCTTATTTGTATTGGTACACGTTTGAATATTTATCAGGTGGGTTTTCATGTAGAAAAATGGGCTCGTGAAGCATATGTCGTAATGGTAGATATAGATTCGGAAGAATTGAAGAAAAGTACAATCAGAGTTGATTTTCCAATATGTGCGGATGCAAAAGATTTTTTAGATACTTTATTATTGAAAAATTTCAAGATTAATTTGCAGAAGAATGAGATTTGGCAAAAGCAATGTATTGATTGGAAGAACAATTATCCTGTTGTTCTTAAACGTCATTATGAAACAAAAGAAAAAGCAAATGTTTATTCATTTATTGATTCATTGAGTAAAGCTTTGCCAGATGGTTCTGTAACTGTTGTTGCTAATGGTTCTGCATCTGTTGTGGGAAGTCAAACTTATTATATAGGCGATGATTGTCGTTTCCTTATGAATTGTGCATTTTCATCAATGGGATGGGGGTTACCTGCAAGTATTGGAGCTTGTGTAGCTAATGAAAATAAGTCAATTATTTGTCTTGAAGGTGATGGAAGTTTGATGATGAATCTTCAAGAGATTCAAACGGTTGTTACAAATAAACTTCCAATAAAACTGTTTATAATAAATAATAGTGGATATCATCAATGGCGACAGACAGAGCATAATATATTTCCAAATCGTAATTACATTGGCATTGGACCAGAAAGTGGGGATCTTGGTTTCCCAAATTTCGAAAAGGTAGCAGATGCTTTTGGAATTACATATAGACGTATTAATAATAATTCAGAATTAGAAATGCTTAATGAAGTTATTAATATGAAAGGTAATTGTTTATGTGAAGTAATGGTAACAACTGATCAGATTTTTGAGCCTAAAAATGCGACAAAAAAACTTCCTGATGGTACTTTAGTAAGTCCTCCTCTTGAGGATATGTCACCGTTTTTAGACCGAGAAGAATTAGCTAAAAATATGTATATCCCATTAATTGATTAGGAGATGATTTATGGAAATTAAATCAAGTTTTAAAACTTATAATTTGGATTTTATTGATAGTTTAGATGAACTTAAAACATTCTCAGACCAAAAAGAGACTTATTTTGTGTTAGATAGGAATATTTATAATTTATATAAGGAAAAACTTCCTGTTTTTCCGCAAGAGCGTCTTTTCTTGATGGATGCTATTGAAACAAAGAAAAATATTGATTTGGTAATAGAAATTTGTGAAAAAATGACTTCAATGCCATCAAAACGAAATACTCATCTTATTTCTATTGGTGGAGGTATTGTGCAGGATGTAACAGGTTTTGTTGCAAATTCTCTCTATCGTGGAATAAAATGGACATTCTATCCATCAACACTTCTTGCTGCATGTGATAGTTGTATTGGAGGAAAATCATCATTAAATTTAAAGTCCTTCAAAAATCTTTTAGGTTCTTTTTTCCCTCCAGATGCAATTAGAATTTATCCTCAATTCTTCTCAACGCTTACAGATAGAGATTATTGTTCAGGTCTTGGGGAAGTTGTGAAATTTAATGTTATTGCAGGAGAAGATACACTTTCAAGAATAGAAAAAGATATTGATAAACTGCTTGCACGTGATTATGAAACCTTAATGCAGTATGTTAAGACCTCACTTGAATTTAAAAAAGGTTTTATCGAAATTGATGAATTTGATCGTGGAGAAAGAATCCTGTTAAATTTTGCACATACATTTGGACATGCTTTTGAAACAACTAGTAATTATGCGATTCCTCATGGTTCGGCTGTTGCTTTGGGAATGCTTACTGCTAATTATATTTCATATAAACGTGGGTTTATCGAAGAAGAGTATATGAACCGTATTGAAAAATGTGTACGAAAGATTACTA
>JAKSUP010000136.1 GCA_024408905.1 bacterium | reverse complement strand
AACAGCACTTCCTGCACCAACAGTTGCGGGATTAAATGTTGTTTTTGACCTTTTTGAAAATGATATGGCAGGCAGATGTGAACTGTTACAAAAAACAAAATATTTAAAAGAAAAACTGATTGAAAACGGGTTTGATGTTTTGCAAGGAGATTCTGCTATAGTTCCGGTTATGGTTTATGATGAACAACTACTTTTTAAAATTCATAAAGAATTAAAAGAAAATGGAGTTTATACAAATATTGTGACTTACCCTGCTGTCAGAAGAAAAGAATGTCGGCTTAGACTTTGTGTTATGAAAAATATTGAATATTCTCAATTGGATGATGCTGTTGAAATAATTAAAAAGGTGGGTAAAAAATATAATTTGATAAAATAAAAGTGTTTCTGTGTTACAATTAACTCAATAGTCGAGGGAGAAAAATATGTCAATTATCATAATGATATTATTGTTGAGTTTATTAATACTTGTACACGAAGCAGGTCATTTTTTTGCAGCACGTGCATTTGGCATAAGAGTTGATAAATTCGGTTTTGGTTTGCCGATTGGGCCGACTTTATACCACAAAAAGTTTGGTGATTTAGAAATCTTAGTTCATGCATTTTTACTTGGCGGCTATGTTTCATTCCCTGATGATGACAAAGATTGTGATTTGCCGGAAGATTCTCCCGAGAGGTTTATTAATAAACCAAAATGGCAGCGTGCGATTGTGGTTTCTGCAGGTGTTATTGCGAACGTAATTTGTGCAATTGTTCTTGTAATGTTTGTAGCATTATACACCGGACAACTTCCGTCAGGAAATTATGAAATATCAGTTGCTGATATTGTTGCTCCAAAAACAGCGCCTATTTGGAATTCAGGATTGCAAAAAGGTGATTTGATTTATAGTATAAACGGATGCGAAATCCATAATTCTTATGCGCTTAAGACAATTATTCAAAACAGCGCAAAATCAAACGGAAAAGTAACTGAAGATACAATTGAAAAAAATTATAATAAATTAAAAGCTTTAAATCCCGGGTTGGTAAAAGATGAAATAATTCCAAAAAATGTTTCTTTAAGGTTACCAAAAGAACCTGAAAGAGATGTTATAACAATGGATAAATACGCAGCAAAAGGTGCAAAATATTTTAAAAAAGAAGGTATAACAGTTGATGAAAAATTGAATACTTTAAAAGAACAAGTTTCTGATAAAACGGTTTATACTTCAAGTGGAGAATACACCTTATATGATGTTGCAGTAGCAATTTCTGATGGAGCGCATCCTATAAATATGCAAGTTTTGAGAAATGGTGAAAAAGTAGATATAAAAACTATTTATCCAAATAAAGAAGGTTATATCAATATTCTTTTGGCTGAGAAAAAAATAATGATTCCTACTAAAAACCCTGTTTCTATAATAACAGAGAGCCATAAATATTTGTGGGCAAATACATATACAATGGTGTATTCACTGGGGCAATTGTTTACAGGAAATGTTCCAGCAAAAGAAATGCACAGTATTATTGCGATTACGAAAATTGGTGGAGATGTTATTGATAGAGCCGGAAAATCAGCAGGGATACTTCTTGCAGCACTAATATCAATGAACTTGGCTTTGATTAATATTTTACCTATACCTGCTTTAGATGGTGGTCATTTGATGTTTCTATTGATAGAAAAGCTTGCAGGAAAGCCACTTGATGATAAAATTGTTGAAAAAATTTCATCAGTATTTTTTATGCTTTTAATCGCTTTGATGGTGTTCTTTGTATTCAATGATATAGTATTTATAGTAAAATAACAATTTCGTAACCTGTCTAATTGAAAACTTTGCTGATTTTATACAAAATTTTGGTATGAAAATTGTAATAATCGGTGGTGTTGCAGCAGGTACAAAAGCAGCAGCGAAATCCAGAAGAATATTGCGTGACGCAGAAATCCATATTTATACAGAAGATACAAATGTATCCTATTCGGCGTGTGGCTTACCTTTTTATATCGAAGGTAATTTTGAAGATTGGCATAAATTATTGGTGCGTTCGGTTGAAGAATTTGAAAAAAGTGATATAAAAATTCACTTGAAGCACAAGGTTACAAGGATACTTCCTCAGGATAAAATGATTACGGTAAAAAATCCTGATACTAATGAAGTTGAATTTGTAAGTTATGACAAACTTGTTATTGCAACAGGTTCGAGTCCTTTTGTCCCTGATATCACAAATATCAATTTGAAAAACATTTTTACGGTAAAAACTGTCGAGGACGGAATTGCAATTAGAGAAAAAATGCGAGCAAGTGAACATATAACTATGCTTGGCGGGGGTTATATTAGTGTAGGATTATTGGAAGCTTTTATCCAGAATAGGAAAAAAGTTACAATGATTGAAAAAGCACCGTTTATTTTACCTATTTTTGATGAAGATATTACATCATTGGTGCAGAATTTTATTATTGAAAATTCTGATAATCGTTGCCGTTTGATTGTAAATGACGAGGTTTCAGAGTTTTTGGGAACAGACCATGTTACGGGAGTTTTGACAAAAAACGGAACAGGTTTTGAAACAGATATGGTTGTAATTTCAACAGGTGTTAAACCAAATGTAGAGCTTGCAATCGGTGCCGGTATTGAGATTGGAGTAACAGGTGCAATAAAAGTAAACAGCCGAATGCAGACGAATTTGCCCGATATATATGCTTGTGGCGATTGTACAGAAAAAGTAAACATAATATCAAATACTCCGGTTTGGCTTCCACTTGGTTCTACGGCAAATAAAGAAGGCAGAATTGCTGCTATTAATTTGTGTGGAGGGAAGGAAGATTTTGAGGGAATACTAGGTTCTACTGTAACAAGGTATATGGGTTTTAATATATCAATGAGTGGCCTATCTGAAAAATACGCAAAAAGTCTTGGGTACGATACGGTGACTGTTACTGTTACCAAAAATGATAAAGCCGGCTATATGCCCGGTGTTCATACAATAACCTTGAAACTTGTTGCTGACAGAAGAAGCCATAAAATACTGGGTATTCAAGCAATAGGGACGGGTGACGCTGACAAAAAAGTTAATACTATTTCATTGGGTTTAAGTAACGGAGTTACGGTTGAAGATTTGTTGGATGTTGATTTAACTTATTCTCCTCCGTTTTCAACGAGTATAGACATACTTCATTCTGCAGCACGAATTTTAGAGGCAAAATTATCGGAATGATGTTTGTCGCATAATCCTTATTATACTTTTATACATATTCGGTTTTCCCATTTACCCCTACGCCCTACCCTATTTACCCCTTTACCCCCCGACGGTTTGGAGCATATAGCGAACGCAGTCTTTTGAATTGTGGAACTGTTTAGCAATTACATAGCATTCGTTAACGACTTTTGCATAAGCAATACTATCATCAAGATAGGCTTCAATTTTAAATATGAGGTCGGAAAAATCTTCATAAAATGGCATATAGTCATTAAAGAGTGCAAGTTCTTCTCTAAAATCGCTTATCATAAGTCTTTTGCAAGCAACTGTTTGCATTGTTCTGTAGTTAAGGGAAGATATGCCTTGGGAATTCATGTTGAATACAATTTTGGCATTATTTATGGCTTTAGCCATATCTTCTTCATTGTCAATAAACCCCTGATAGCAAAGATCAATCATTTCCGGATACTTAGCACGTTTGCGAGCATCTTCATAATGCTTTCCTATGGCATACCAAGCAATTTTGAGATGTGGGAGTTTTGTAACAAGTTCTTCAAAGAAGCTTAGACGGTAATCTGTATCCAGTCGTCCGGCAAACATGATATCAAATTCCGGTTCAATTCCAAGATCTTTGTATATATCGAAGTTAACGAAATGTGGGAGATAATTTATATTTTTAAAATTTTCATAACTTGTAAGAACTTTATCCCAGTAGAAAGTATAGTTATCTTTATCTTCCAAATGAGGTAAATATTTTTCCCATTCAGGGCCAGAAGTTTTGCTTCTTATATCGTCAGAAAAATAGTTTACGGATTTTAGTTTAAGGTTATTATCGACTTTGATTTTTAGTCCTGAGAAATCATACCCCAGTATTTGATCATAATCGGATTTTAGGATGTCTTTCAGGTTTTTATCAAAAAGTTCATCATAAACAGTGACATCACAATCATTTTGGATGTATCCATCGATGATGCTACTTGTTGTAAGCCTGCCACCGATACTTATTGGAAGTATTGCTAATATTTTTTTTCTATTTTTCATAAGCTACTCTTTAGAGTATTATACCATATTTTTTGTGATATACTAAATATTAAGCACGGCCTCGTAGCTCAGCAGGATAGAGCAGTGGTTTCCTAAACCAAAGATCGCGCGTTCGAATCGCGCCGGGGCCGTTTTTTGATGTTTGGGATATACAATACTATATTTTAACATGACTTTTGAGTCGGAAGCTAACTGGCAAACTGTCATGCAGAACTCAAATTTACCCCTTTCAGCATCTTACAAAAGTGGCGTACCTATTACATTCCGGCAAGATCCTGAAATAAATTCAGGATGACAAATGAGGTTGGAAGTTTTTTGATTATAAACTTGCACAAAATACCCTTTTCTTGCACTATTTTGCACGAAATTGCACTAAAAAATTTTTTGGATTAAAAACCCAACCTATTAACTTATAA
>JAKSUP010000135.1 GCA_024408905.1 bacterium | reverse complement strand
TTGCATAACCCAAATGCATAGTACCTGTATCTACACTTATTAGGCCCTCACAATTACGTAATACTTGAGCCAGCTCATATATTGTCGTTTTGTCAACCAAATTTATAAATTTGCAATTATTCTTTTCTAAATCACATGCATATTGTCTTGTTCTGTCTCCTGTTCCAACAAACAAAATTTTATAACCATCGGCTACTAATTTATCAATTAATTCTATAGTTGTTTGTATTGGCATATCTTTTATGATGTTGCTTGAAACTGCACATAATGCAACGTGTTTTTCACCTTTTGCGACAACATTTTGAAGTTTATTTGGAATTGCATCACTTGCATTATATACAATAGGATAATAGACTATTTCAGCCTTTGTTACCTTTTCTAATAGATTACAATACCTTTTGTGTGCCGGTATAGTCGAATATTCATCATAATCTACAATTTTTTTAGGACGTAATAGTAATGAAATTATATCAACACGCGTTTTCCTTGACATTTTAAGAACACATTTCACATTTTTATAAGGAAATTTTCTTATAAATTTAATCAATCCCAAAATTCCTTTGTGTTCGCCATTCTTGTCAAAAACAATTGTTTCATCAACATCTTTCTGATATTTGGCAACATCTTCGTATGGTTTATTAATAATAAAAACAGTTTTTGAATTGGGATAGATTTTTTTAATATTTTGAAAAAGTCCGTTTCCTACCAATGCATCACTAAAATATGACATTGCTATTACAACAAATACTTCTTCAGAATTAGTCTTATTTAGCGCTCGATTTTGCTTTACTTTCATTAATCCAGTTTCCCAAAACATTACAAAACAAATATACTTGCATCATAAGGTATAGTCAAGCAATACAAAAATACTATCGGCAAATGAACATCACAATTATTAAAAGTAGATTGTAAATATAAAATTTTATATAAATTTAAAACAGCCTATTATTTTGGTATAATTATTTTCAGGGTTTATATAAAAAGAGGTTTAATATAATGGATTTATCAAAATTAGTAAAGACAAAAATCGTAGCAACTTTAGGACCGGCAAGTTGTGAGTATGAAATAGTAAAACAACTTATCGAAGCAGGTGTAAGCATGTTTCGTTTAAATAGCTCACACGGAACTATTGAAACACATACTGAATATTTGAATACAATAAGAAAAGCCTCTGAAGAACTGAATGAACATATTCCCATTATGCTTGACCTTCAAGGTCCAAAGATTAGAGTCGGAAACATTCCCGAACCGATTAATATTACGGTAGGACAAGAAATAGTATTAGCTCCGATAAATCCTGAAAATGATGAAATTCCTGTCGATTATGACGGAATTGCAAAAGATGTACAAATAGGGGACAAAATCCTTTTAGATGACGGAAAAATCGGCCTTGAAGTTGCAGAAATTATAAATGATAAAGTTAAAACAAAAGTTTTGTACGGTACTGAAATTAAGCCAAGAAAAGGTATTAATGTACCATCTGCTGCAGCAAGTCTTTCTGCTGTAACAGATAGAGATATAAAATACATTGAGTTTGCTGCCAAAAATAATTTAGATTATATTGCGCTGTCTTTTGTAAGAAACCCTGAAGATGTAAACCTTGCAAAAGATTATATTAATAAATTTAGTGGCGATATTCCTGTTATTGCAAAAATTGAAAAACCTCAAGCAGTTGATAATATTGATAAAATTATAGAGGTTTCTGACGGTATAATGGTTGCAAGAGGAGATTTAGGGATTGAACTATCACCTGAATTAGTTCCTGTTACCCAAAAATTGATTGTGAAAAAAACGGCTGAAGCCAGAAAAGTTTGTATTGTTGCGACACAAATGCTTGAAACAATGATTGAACAACCAATCCCTACAAGAGCAGAAGCCAGCGATGTTGCAAATGCTATTTTGGACGGCGCTGATGCCATAATGCTTTCAGCAGAAACTGCGTCAGGGAAATACCCTATTCTTTCAGTACAAACAATGGCAAAAATAGCAAAGGCTGTTGAAGACAGTATTATTTGCCCGAAAGATATCGATTTGGATATTAATCCAAATTACAACACATCTTCTCAAGCAATAGCTATGGCAAGTGTTAAAATGGCTGAGGAATTAAATGCAAAAGCGATTTTAGCATTTTCTCATACCGGCTATACTCCAAAATTAATATCAAAACACAGACCGTGCGTTCCTGTATTTACCATTACAAACGAAAAGAAATATTGCACAAGATTAAATTTATATTGGAATTTAAGAGCCGATTGTGTTGACGTAGATTTGCCACTGGATAACGCTTTGATTGAAAGACTTGATAATTATGTTTTAAATAATACTGATTTAAAACGTGGAGAAAGAATTATCATTGTAGGCTCAATTCCAAAACTAATTACAGGTAAAACAAACTCAATCTATGTTCATATAATTGGAGAACCGTATTCCAGATAATAAGTCAATTATATGTAACACTACAAATGTTAAATTTATCTGTTCAAGTATGTTTTGTAATATAATAAAATTATGGACAAGATACTATATATAAATGCGTGCGTCAGAGAAGATTCCAGAACAAATATTTTAGCAAAATATTTGCTTGATAAATTAGATGGTGATATAGAGGAAATTAAATTAACTAATACAAATATCACTCCGTTGACAGCAGAAACCTTGAAAAAAAGAGATGAATTTATATATAAAAACGATTTTACCTCTTCTGTTTTTGATTATGCTAAGCAATTTAAAAAAGCCGATATAATTGTAATTTCAGCACCGTATTGGGATTTTTCTTTTCCTGCATTATTAAAAACATATTTTGAAAATATAAATGTTTTAGGGATTACTTTTGAATATACAAAAGAAGGCTTTCCTAAAGGTTTATGCAATGCAAAAAAATTGTTTTATATAACAACATCAGGAGGTCCGATTGTATCTGATGAATTTGGTTATGGGTATGTAAAAGCCCTATCAAATACATTATATGGAATTAAAAACGTTGAATATATAAATGCTCAAGGTTTAGATATTTATGGAGCAGATATAGATAAAATACTAAAAACAGCAAAAGAAGATATTGATAAATTATTTTAACTTCTTTTTGCACCAATTATTTCGGGTACAGTTTTTTTGATTACAAAGACCCCTATGCAGGATAAGAATAACGCAATTATTGAAGACATTATCGGATAAGATTGAAAGCCGAAAGTAAACCCAAATTGGCTAATAAAATTGATTATATCCGGTAACATATTCTTATGAAGTAAATATATTCCCATTGTATTCATTCCAACGTATTTGACAAATTTATTTTCACCAATAAATCTGTTTGCCAAAACAGAAAATACCAAAGCAGCAAAACTACCGTTGAGTGCATTCAAAATAAAGAAAAGATAATATCTTCCCTCACACATAAGAACAAATTCTTCACTAAATTTAGTCAAGCTAAAACCGTAGCAAAATGCTGCTGAAAATAAAATAAATAAGCCCAAAAGTGGCAATAGTTTAAATTCTGATAATTTATCCGTTAAAGGTTTAATAATTTTCCCCATAAGCATAAATCCTGCTGCAACAAAAGCAACATCATAGCACCAAAAATTACCGAATTCAGTTTCAGAATTATGATGTGGTAAGAAAATTCCAATAGCCCAAAATATAAACATAAATATAAAAGTTGTTAAATTCAAATTCCATTTTAATTTATCTGTTATATGAAATAATCCCTCAAGCAATATTCTTGCTAAGAATAAAACCGGCAAAAACCATAAAGAAGTTAGTGTCCCAACTTGCAAAAAGGCTTGTCTTGAGCCAAAAAGGAAGATGAAAAAGTTTTCATAGGAAAAATTCATATAGATTAAACCCCATATTATAAATGGGATAATCAAGATTAGAAAATTCTTTTTCAAAAAATTTTTCCAAGTTTCAAAAGAATAAACCTCTCTTTTTGCATAGACAAACATACCTGAAATTATAAAAAATAATGGCATGTGAAAAGCATAGATAAGCGATTTGTATGCAACAATATCATGTGTATCAGGGCGAACATGCCCGACAATTACTAAAAATATTGCAATTGCTTTTGCTATATCAGCATAATTTGAGCGTTTTTGAACCAAATCTTCCATAAAATTACTATTCAGCAGAATCTGATTTCTTTATTTTGCTAAAGAAAGTTAATGTTGCTAAGTCACCACTTTGTAATTCCAAAGATTCACCTTTTTCAATATAAGACAACGGTGATGCTTCATAAGCTGCATTGAAACCTGATTTTAACATATTTCCTTCTTTATTTTGAACAGCACCTTTAACAAATTGTGCAGGATATGTTATATTCTTTACAAAATGGTTAGCAACACTTATCCCTGTATTAAGTGCCTTGTCAGCAACATCTAATTTTTCATACTTTGAAAATTTCACAACAGCTTTAGGATTATTAACATTTATTGTTTCATTTGTTGATGGGATATAAATCTTTACTATTCTAGCTTGAACACTTGCGTCCATCTTAGCTCTTTTTGCTTGAGAAACTTTAGTTACCTCAAGAAAAATTTGTGTACCTTTTTCGATTGGTCTAACATTTGAAAATTCATAGTTATCAGTTATTATTACGCTAAATGTCCTTGGCGGATTGTTAGTAGAGAAATTCTGTTCAAATTGAACAGTCAT
>JAKSUP010000134.1 GCA_024408905.1 bacterium | reverse complement strand
GCCTTATCGTCAAAGAACTTGCTCAAAAAGAAACGACATCAATAATTACAACCCATTACGGCGAGTTAAAAACTCTGGAATTCGCAAACCCATATTTTAAAAATGCAAGCGTAGAATTTGATACAGAATCTCTAAGACCGACATACAAGCTCGTTATTGGTATACCCGGATTAAGTAATGCAATTTCTATTTCAGCTAATTTGGGGTTGAAGCAAGAACTTGTATGGAAAGCAAAAGAACTTTTAATTACACAAAGAGATACTTCAAGTATTGCAGTTGAAAGGTTACAAAATACACAACAGAAGTTGGATACAAATTTAAAAGAAGCAGAAGAGAAAAATGCTGAAGCTGCTGAATTAAAGGAGCAATACGAAAAAGAATTAAATCAACACAAAAAAGAAAAAAAGAAAACTTTAAAAGGAATAAAGGATAAATTTGATAATCAGCTTGATGATGCAAAAGAAGAAATAAAGTCAATTCTAAAAGAATTAAGAGAAGAAAAGTCTGAAAAAATCGCACGACGCTCATATGCACGTTTAGCAAAATTAGAACAAAATTTCAGAAAAGATATGCAAGATTTGGAAGAAAGCGAACAGTATCTTGAACTTGACTGGGAAAAAGTTGCAATAAATGATACTGTTATGATTAAAGAACTTAATCAAGAAGTAAAAATACTTTCTTTACCTGATAAAAATGATTCTTTGTTTATTCAAATGGGAATGATTAAAACTAAGGTAAAAAAAGACAGGCTAGCAGTATTTAATCCTGAAATGTCTAAAAAAACAATACTTCCTAACTACCAAAAAGACTCTTTTAAATTACAAAAATATGACCTTTCAAACACTCTGGATTTGAGAGGGGAACGCGTTGAAGAAGCGCTTGATAATTTGGAAAACTATTTGGATAAAGCCAGCCTTGCGAATTTAACACCGGTTTATATAATTCATGGCCACGGTACAGGTGCATTAAAATCTGCTGTGCGAGATTTTGTAACAACATCCCCTTATGTTGCAAAATATAGAGTAGGAGAAGACGCCGAAGGTGGCGATGGTGTCTGCGTTATTGATATCAAATAAAAATTTGCAAAGAATAAAGCAATCTCCTTATTGTCATAAGAAAAATATCGGTTTATAATAATGTTATTGAGATTTGGGCGATAGAGAGATGATAAAAAAAGTATTTTCTTACATATTTATTTTTTTAATGTTGTTTTGTGGAAAAGTATTCGCACATAACATTTATGAACAATTTACTCCACAGGATAACGAAATTATATTTAATCAAAACACATATCGATATGACATTATAGATCCAAAAGCATCTACCAACACAAAAGGGATGAACTATCCGGGTTTAAGAGGTGCAAATCAACTGGTTATTTACACTTCTGAATTCGGAAACAAAACAAATACCAATGAATTTGGAACAGAAGCGATTATTACAGACGGGATTGTTACTTCACTAAGTGGTGCCGATTCGTTAATACCTGAGAACGGAATAGTAATATCTGGACACGGTAAAGCTAAAACTTGGATTAACGAAAATGTCATGGTCGGTGCAAAAATTTATATCGACACAGAAAACCATACAATTACCTCGTACATAACGTCAGAGACTTTTTTATACACTGCACAAGAAAAAGTAAAGGAAGTTCAAAACATGCTTCTCTATTACACTCAAACTTGTGCCTGCTATAATCCAAAAAGAACAGAATTGAATTTGGAAAAAGCCAAAGATTATATTTTAAAAGCTCAAAAAAATGCAAATGAATCCCAAAAATATTCAACTAAAGCTATTGAATATGCAAATGAAGCAATGTCTACGGTCGTTCCTTTTAACTCTGAAGAATTAAAAGGCGTATGGATTCGTCCGGAATATTACACCAGAAAGAATATTGAACAAGTTCTTGATACATTACAAGATGCCGGAATTAACAATGTATTTATTGAGACATACTACCATGGCAAAACCATTTTTCCGTCAAGAACTATGGAAAAATACGGTTTTATAAAACAATATGAAGATTATATGGGTTTTGATCCTTTAAAAATATGGATTTCAGAAGCTCATAGGAGAGGAATAAAAGTTCACGTTTGGTTTCAAACCTTTTACGTAGGAAACAAATCTCCTGAAACAAATCCTGAGTACATTTTGGCAAAACGCCCACAATGGGCAAATTACCAAAAGAAGAATGTTGATTCTTCAACATTGCCGTACTCAGTATCAGAACATAACGGATATTTTCTTGACCCTGCAAATCCTGAGGTGCAATCATTTTTATATGAATTGCTTTGTGAAATCGTAACAAAATACAGACCTGACGGAATCAATTTGGACTACATTCGTTATCCACAATCTGTTGCACCAAACTTTGCAAATTACGACATGTCAAACTGGGGATATACACCCTACGCAAGAATGGATTTCAAAGAAACTTACGGAGTCGACCCGATTGAGTTAAAACAAAGTGATCCACTTTGGAATTGCTGGCGTTATTACAGAATGGGAAAAGTAACTGACTTTGTTAAAAAAGCAAGCAATTTATGTCGTGCTAACAAAGTTATGCTAACAGCAGTTATATTCCCTAACAGACACACTGCTATGGATACAAAAATGCAAGACTGGAAAACATGGTCAATAAATAACTTTGTAGATGGATTTACACCACTATTTTTAACATGTGATGACAAAACTGCTGCAGCACTTATTGAGGAAGTTTTGAAAAATAAATCTTCAAGCACAAGATTATATGCAGGTTTATTTGTAACATTTATGAACGGTTCTAACACCGACTTGATTAAACAAATACACGCAGCACGCAGATATAACTTACAAGGGATTATAATATTTGATTATGCACATTTTGGAGAAACATATATTAATACTTTGACCGAAAGTATATTGAAACCTCTAAAAAAAGAATTTGTAATTACGGAAGAAGATATTCCGAGACAACAAAAAATGGTACAATTTAAAATAAAAAATAAATAGGTAGTAAATTGACAGAAAACGAAGATACACCTAAGAAAAGACAATTTTTGGGAATATGGTTTGATTGCTGCCATGTATATGGCAGATTATACAAAACACCTGACGGAACAGCATATAGGGGCAGATGCCCACGATGTTTAAGACCCGTCAGAGTAAGAGTTGGTGGAGAAGGAACAAATAGGAGGTTTTTCCGTGGCAGCTGATTTAAATGTTTTAAGAAAAGAAAACGAAGTTTTAGATATTTTTTGCAATCTTGTTACAACACCTTCCCCTTCATTAAAAGAAGAGAAAGTTATACAATGGATACTTGATTTTTGTAAAAGAAATAATATTGCAGGCAGATGTGATGATTATGGCAATGTGTACATAAAAATACCTGCAACCGATAATTCAAAAGAACCTATTATGTTATCCTCACACATGGATGTAGTAGGTGATGATGCACCAATAGAACTTTTATTTGACGGACAATTTATAAAGGCAAACAAAAGAACACTTGGTGCCGATGATAAAGTTGGTGTAGCGTGTGCTTTGATGTTGGCTAAAGAATTAACAAACAGCAACATAGCACATGGTGGACTGGAAATAGTCTTTACCAGAGACGAAGAAACAGGAATGTCCGGAGTCGAGCATTTGGAATTTAATACATTAGATTCCAAATACATTTTAGTTTGTGATGCAGACAAATTAGGTCAACTGCAAATTTCAGGGGCCAGTTATACTAATGTAAAATTGACTGTTAAAGGACTTTTAGGTGGACATTCAGGAATTGATATCGGAGATAACACAAGATTAAACGCTGCTAAACTTATTGCTGATTTGTTGGCAAAATTTCCTCAAGGAGCATACTATTTCGATGAAACCGGAGTTATTACGTCTTGCAACCTTGGAGCAATAGTTGCCGGTGGAATACAAAATTCGGTGGCAAGTATTGTTGAAAAAGGAGTAAAAACTAATGATTATATAACGGAGATTATGAAAAAAACTTCTACAAATATAATTAATACTCTAGGTATGGCATCATATTCAATAAGAAGTGCAAGTGTTGAAAAAGAGAATGAACTAAAAAATATAATGATAAATTTGGTTAACGAATTCAATGAAAAATATAAAGATTTAGCAGAAGCCGAAATTGAATTTGAAGTTCACTTGCTGCCTTTTGAAAAAGCAAATGACAATAAAATTGAAAATGTTCATACAAGAGCCTGTGATATAGCCGGAATAAAAAATGATATTTCATCTTTCCATGCCGGAGCTGAAACCCATATTTATTGCCACAATAAAAACTCCAAAGGAGAACTTTTTAGACCGTACCTATTAGGCTTGGCAGATGTGTATAACATGCATTCAGCTATGGAAAAAGTTGATTATCAAACTCTGCTCAAAGGATATGAAGTTATTAAGAACACATTTAATGTTTTTAACCAAAATTAGCAAAAAAATTTTTAAGTATATAGATCAACAAAGGAGAAAACAAAATGACAAAAATCGGAAACGTAAAAAGTTTTATTAAATCACTATACTATGCAAATAAACCGTTAAAAATGGCAAAAGAACCCCATCTTCCTATTAACATTAAAGCGCAAGATGAATATGTCGTAGATATGATAGGAGAAAATGTTTCATCGCTCGCTAATTATGCCAAAATGCATGGTTTAAACGTAAATATAACACAAAAAGGAAATTCAGTATTAATTAATT
>JAKSUP010000133.1 GCA_024408905.1 bacterium | reverse complement strand
GCCTTTCAGGCACCCTCCCCTAGGGAGAGGGAATTTCTATACCAATAATAAATATTATGTAAGAATATTTTATTCAATTACATCATTGTAATTTTCAGGATTGTTTAATAAATCGTAATTGATTTCATTTTCATTATCTGCAATAGCTGCTGCAACAACAGCATCGGAAGTTACGTTTACTAATGTTCTCATCATGTCAGTAATTCTTTCGATTGTGAATAAGAATGCAAAACCTGCAACTAATTGTTCAGGACTCAACCCCATACCATTAAGAACTAAGGCTATTGTAATTAACCCGGCCCCAGGAATACCTGCACAAGTACAAGATGCAACTATAGCCAAGATAGCAATTTGTACTACCAAGAACGGAGTCAGAACAACACCATAAGCCTGTGCTAAAAATATTACTGCAACGCATTGTAATAATGCTGTGCCATCCATATTTAATGTTGCACCCAAAGGAATTACAAAGCTTGTAATCTTATGTGATATGCCTCTTTTTTCGCAGCAAGCAATTGTCAAAGGTAATGTTGCTGATGAACTTGCTGTTCCAAAAGCCACCATCATAGCTTCTGCAATTGCAGCATAAAGCATCCATATAGAAACTTTTGAAAAGATTTTTAAGAATAACGGATAAACTATAAGTAATTGTATTGCAAAACCAATAACTAATACACCCAAGTACTTTGAAATACTCATAAATATATCACAACCAAATGCAGAAACTGCAACTGCTGTTAATGCGAATACACCGGGTGCTGCAAAACACATTATCCAATCTGTTATTTTCATAGTTGCTGCAAAAATTGATTCAAAAAAGCTTACAAACGGTCTGTTTATCTCACCGACTTTAGCCAATGCAACAGAGAATAAAACCGTAAATACAATTATAGGAACCATATCTCCTGTTGTAGCTGATGCAAGAGGATTCTTAGGAACAAAACCGAGTAAAATATTTAAAAGATTGCCTTTCTGACTTTCAATTGTAGTAGCAACTTGTGCCTGTATACCTGTCGCCACATCAGAATTAATAAATGCAGCTGCGCCCAAACCCGGTTTTATCAATAAAGCTAAAGAACAACCGATAGCTACTGCAACAATTGAAATAATACCGTAATATACAATCAATTTTGTTCCGAGTTTTCCGATTTGCTTGCTATCACCAATACTTGTAATACCAATTACTATCGCAGAGATAACAAGAGGTATAACAACCATTTGAATTAATCTTATAAATAATTGTCCGATAAAATGAAGTGCATTCATTACAATTGGATTAGGTGCATTATGTAGCCATATACCGGCAATGACACCTAAAAACAAACCCACCAATATATGCCAGTTTCTTTTTAAACCAAGACCTAATGCTATTAAAATTTGCATATGTAATTTCATATATAAAAACCTCTCTTTATACGATATGACTAGTTTATTTTACAATTTTTTAACATAAAAATCAATAATACAAACACATTAAGCGTGCAAAAAATATAATAATCATCCATACGATTGAGAGTAAATTAGTAATTGAGTCGCTAAACTTTACATTTTTCTATCATCGGAGTATCATTGCATTAAGGGAGATTAATAATGAAAGCACAGTTAGAAACGATTTATAATTCAGCAAAAACAGATATTGCTAATGCAACATCTATTAATGATATCGAAGATATCAGACTTAAATACTTGAGTAGAAAAGGGGAATTTAACTCTATTAAAAAAGGGTTAAAAGATTTATCTGATGAGGACAAAAGAACAGTCGGAGCTTTTGCTAATCAAATTACAATCGACTTAGAAAATCTTTTAAAAGAAAAGCACGATGCTTTTTATCAAAAAGAGCTTAACGAAAAATTACAAAAGGATAAAATTGATATAACTCTTTCCGGTAAATATACGCCGGTAGGTAAAGTCCACCCCATAACTTCAACTACAAATGAAATTGTATCAATATTCCAAAATCTTGGTTTTTCATTGTTATCACCGGATTTATCTCCGGAAGTAGAAACTGAATATATAAATTTTGATATGCTTAATTTTCCGGAAGATCACCCTGCAAAAGATATGCAAGATACATTCTATACAAAATTGGCACCAAATACGATTTTAAGAAGCCAAACATCAGGTGCGCAAATTAGAGCAATGGCAGGTAAAAACCCTCCAATTAAAATAATTGCTCCGGGCAGAGTATACAGAAACGAAACTGTTAATGCCAGAAAAAATAACTTTTTCCACCAAATAGAAGGCTTATATGTCGACAAAAATATTACTTTTGGTGATTTAAAAGGTGTTTTAAACGAATTTATCAGATTATACTTCGGTTCTTCAAGACCTACAAGATTCAGAAGCAGTTTCTTCCCATTTACGGAACCATCTGCTGAAGTTGATGTTCAATGTATTATGTGTCAAGGTAAAGGCTGCAGAACTTGTAGTGGTACAGGTTGGTTAGAAGTATTGGGCTGTGGTATGGTTGATACAAACGTCCTGAAAAACGTAGGAATTGACCCTGAAGTATATTCAGGTTTTGCATTCGGTATGGGAGTTGAAAGACTATCTATGCTAAAATATGCAATTGATGACATTAGATTATTCTTTAATAATGATAAAAGATTTTTAGAACAATTCTAAAAAATAGAAATAATCAAACACAAAAAAGGAAGATGTTAAACATCTTCCTTTTTTTGCTTCAATTGTTTTTTTAAATCTTTTGCCGTTTTTGTTTTTGCCAAACCACCTTGAGAAGTTTCTTTTAATAAAGGTGACATTAATTGCCCCGTTTGGCACAAAGCATCTACAACTTCGTCAAGAGGAATTTTACTTTCGACGCCACCTAAGGCAAGTTCAGATGCAGTAATAGCATGAATTCCGAGAAAGACATTTCTTTTTACGCAAGGAACTTCTACCAAACCACAAACAGGATCACAAGTTAACCCTAATATATTTTTAAGCGCCAAAGCTACGGCTTGAAATATTTCTTGAGTTGTACCACCAAGCATCTCAACTGCTGCAGCTGCTGCCATAGCAGATGCAACACCACACTCTGCTTGACATCCTGCAACTGCACCTGCCAAACTAACCTTATAGGAAATAATTAAACCTATATAACCTGCTGTTATCAGCGCATCTATTTGCTTTTCCTCAGATATATTGTTTTCTTCAGCTATAGAAATCAAAACTGATGGCACAATTCCACAAGAACCGGCAGTCGGACAGGCAACAATTCGCCCCATCCTCAAATTCTCTTCTGAAACTGCCAAAGCATAGGTTGTAATTTTTTCAAACAAATTACCAAATAAAGCCCGTTTCTGCTTGTATTTTTTTTGTAACTTTGCACAATCGTCACCACACCAACCTGAGATTGATTTTTCAGAAGAATTAAGTCCATTTTTAATTGCTGCTTTCATTGCAGACAAATTTATTGCGACAGAACTTCTTATTTCAGACACATCTTTTTCTTGCAGTTTTGCTTCTTCTTCCTGTGCAATTTCATAAATGCACTTATTTCTTGATACTGATAATTCGTTCAATTCTTTAAATGATAATATCGTCATTGTACCAACTTTCTGACATTTGTTACATAATAGACATCTTGTAACTGTTTAATACTGTTTACAAGCGCATCGTCAGGTGCATAATCCAATTTTATACACATGGAAGCGTTGCCACCTTTTGAATCCCTATCACAATACAACTTTGCGATATTAATATTCTTTTTTTGTATCAAATCACAGACTTTGGAAATCATTCCGGGTTTATCCTTATACATAACTACCAAGGTGTCAAAATGGCCCTTTATGTTAATTGAAAAGTCATTAACATCTGTAATTTGAACTTCTCCTGCTCCTATGGAATTCCCTGATAATTTCATCGTATTATCAATTATTATATCAACACTATTCGGGTGTCTTGAAATGTCTTGCACATATTCAAACGAATAATCAATATTTTTAACAATATTGAAAATGTTTTTTATATCAGGATTATCAACACTGTAACCCATTAGTCCCGCCAATAAACCTTTATCCGTTCCGTGTCCGAAACCGGTTTCTGCATAAGAATTATATAGAATAAATTTTACACACTTAAACTCGTGCTTATATATATTTTTCGCAATTAACCCAAGTCTAACAGCACCTGCTGTATGAGAACTTGACGGTCCTACCATAATTGGAGAAATGACAGAAAATAAAGATTTTTCTTCCATTACTAAAAATCTTCCTCTTCAGGATCACCTATTAATTCATGCATAATCTGGCACAATTGACTTTGCCAATCATTATTTTTTTCAAGGAAGAAATCTGCACCTCTGACACGGCATTGCTGTTCAATTTCTTTTCTTGGAGAGGCTGTAATAACACCTATGACAGTCTCAGTATTATACATTGCAGACATTTTTTTTAATTCCGTCAAGAAAATAAAACCTTCCCTATCTGTTGGTATAAACAAATCCATAATTACGTATTTATATTTACGTTTTTTAAATTTAGAAATCGCATCATAAATTTCTTGTGAACAATCTATCTCTAATCCGAATTGAGAAAGCAAAACTTTTAATTGATAAGTAATAACCCCTAAATCATCCACGATTAGAATTGCCGGTCCTTCTTCTTCGTTAACATCATCACTAGAAAAAGCACCACTTATTACAGGTTTATGAGGACCATTTGACTCTTTTAAATATTCAACCACACCAACCAATTGTTTTT
>JAKSUP010000132.1 GCA_024408905.1 bacterium | reverse complement strand
AAAGCGATGTAAAAAATTTCATAGTAACTATGCGCCAGACAACCCACCCTTATTGCGCCAAACACCCCACCCTTATTGTCATATCATTTTCTGCTTTTGAGCAGGGAAAGGGGGTGATTGTATGGAAAATACTATTTTTGTATTTACGCTAGCGCTGATCTTTATAGGATTGCTGCTTGGGCTGAATATAAAAAAATAACCGCCCTTGGTAGGACGGTATTTTAACGTCTTAGCTAACCGTCTATCGGTATCGCTAATCTATATTTAATCATAACTTCGTCAATTTTATCCACAAATTTTTACCCCATTGGTGACATCACATTGGGTGACAGGAACAAATGGGGAAAATCCTCAAGCTTATATGACAAATAGCACGGACTAATTGTCATAAAATGCAAGTCAAAATTTTTCTAAATCATTAATTTGTGTCACGATTTGATTTCCGTCGGAGTTTTTCTTTGCAATAAATTAAAGTGTTATAAATTTTTAAGTGTTGGTGCTGGTCCTTTAGAATTAGGTATTTTATTTTATCTATAATCTTCTTAAAAATCCACCGTCGGAAGTCTATTTGTGACATTTTTTGTGATTTTGCGTTAATGCTACTACGACGGAAGAAGATTTGTAATATCATGTAAAAACATCATAAGCAATTATGCAAGTATTCGTGTAAAAAATTATTAAAATACAAATCTAGAAATTCAAATAATTGTTAGTACATGTTAGCACCTAAATTTCTCAAAAAAGTGCTGGTAAACGCAAATTTCTGTTAAAAAGAACACAAAAATGAGGTAAAATAAATAAGCAAAAACTATTTTAATGAAAGGTAAATGAATGTACGAGAAAAAAACAAACAAACTAGCAACTTTTAAACTTATTTTTATTTCAATTTGTTTATTGCTTACAGTAACTTTAATTACAGGATTAGTCCCTATTCCGGCTTTTTCGTTTTTAGGAAAATGTGTTGGAGCTCAGAACGCTTATGCGCAAGAAGGCGAAGACGATGGTTCTAAAGGCACTGGTGATGGCGAAGGCAAAGAAGAACCAAAAGCAGAAGAAAATGGTTCAGAGTCAGCCGACAAAACTAAAGACGGAGCTGAAGGTCAGTCTAAAGAGGGTGACGAACGTCAACCTAAAGAGGAACCTGATGGACAGGGAGATACAGATTCTGACAAAGAAGATGGCTCAGAAAAGGATAAAGACAAAAAAGACAAAGACTCAATTTTTGATGTTAATCAGTTTACTCTTTTGAGCGATAAAGAAATGACAGGCTCTGGTCAAAGTAATGATCCGTTTGTTGTTTATAATGCCGAGCAGCTTGTAATGGTTTTGTCTTCTTTTTCGTCCAGCTATATTTGTTTAGGAAACGATATCGAACTTGAAACGGATATAGATGGAGTAGAAAGATATGCTACCAGCTTTAATGGATATTTAGAAGGTAATGGACATACAATTTCTCAGAATGCAGTTGAAATTTATAAAGATTATTCAGTAGGCGGGGGCGCAACAAGTTTGTTCACTGGTTTAGATGATGGAGCCGTTATAAAAAATTTAAATTTGAACATGTCTGTAAGTTCTAATGAATATGTTAGCGGCTTGCTTGCTAATGAACTTTCTGGAAAAGTTATAATTTCTAATTGTTCTTTTTCGGGAACAGTAAAAAACTTTTCGTCTAACGAGTCAATTGTTGGTGGTGTTGTAGGTAGAGTCCATAGCGATGCTCAGGCATTATTCGAAAACATTACAAGTGATGTTGAAGTAATTTCTTTGTCTGGAACCGTACGTATAGCTGGTGGAATTGTTGGAAAGTCAGAAAGCGCTGATGTAGTTATGAATAATTGCACAATGGAAGAATCTTCCACCGTATCTGCTACTGGTTCTATGTCTGTTGCTTTTAAGTATGCAATTGAAGTATTAAAGCTAATTGTTGGAGTTCTTTTGGGTAAAGCTTCCGTTGAATGAATGAAGCATATTAATCCAAAAGGATACTTTGTTTTGCAGAATTTGAACAAAATTAAAAGGGTTCTTAAAAAATATTATAAATCACTAAAAGATTCTTACAATAAAGCTAATATGCCTGCTAACGAAATTAATAATGCTGCAAACGCAAATGATATTATTAATATCAACGAAATACCTAATAATATCAATGAAATACCTAATGCCGATAACCCTGGCAACATTAACCAAATAGCAAATAATTTACAGGATGTGCAATATAACTCAAATTATCCAGGTTATGTCAGATTTCATTCAGGTCTTGCATTGCAAGATGCGGATATATTAGAAAAATGAATAGATAAATATTCCCGAATCTTAGCAGGAGTTATGTATGAATATAAGTATAACTTTCCAAATGATGAGCTTTTTGATTGAGACGCATTAAATGCATGGAAAATCAGGATTCTCAGACAAGAGGTTAGTGGTCAAGATTTTACGTTTTTGAATGATGCTGCAGATTATTTTACGGATGATTACCGTTCATTAGCTGCTGCAACTGCTGATAATTATAGAGACCCTTTAAATTTAGCTAGCTTTGAACAAAATCAATTATTTATGGGTCCCATGCAAAGCGAATATTTCCCTAATTATATGTCTAAGGATGGCCAAATGGGGAAAGCAGCTAATGCTTTTAAGTTTGGTAACGGCAACGACGTAAATGGCTATAAACTAGCAAATGGTGTTATGGGAAGAAATGTAACAGAAAATATTGATATAGACGGTAGTATTGATGATATTGCTAACGTACAACTACAAGCCGCAGACAATAACCAGCGTTCGTTTTTTAATAAGACTGACTATACATTCGATAGACCACAAAATATTGCTAACAGGCAAGGCATGCCTGAAGGAGAAGGCGTTGCTGGTGGCCAAGGAAACGCAAATAATGCAAATGTGGTTGTTGAGCAACCTCAAATTCCTTCTGGTTTACAGAATAATCCAGAGTTTAGGATTCCAACTAAAACTAATAATACAATTGATGTTTTTAATGAGTTTCTAAATAAGCAAATTAATGACAATTTTCTAAATAAAAAAATGGTAATTGAGCAAAAGGCTGTAACTAATATTGTAGGAGAATACGATATTGATTCCTTTGAAAAGATTGTCAATAACATACAAGAGCCTAATAGTATGAATAATATTGACAGAATAAATAATATGGAAAGTAGCGAAGAAATTATCAATACAAATTCTAATCAATTTAATCTAAAGACTAACCTTGAAAACCTAGCAGATGAATTTAGTAATAAAAAAATTATTTATTTGTGTGACGATGAAGCGTATAACTTAAGTGAACAAATAATGTCCCATAAAGCTGAACTAGCAAATAAGGCGGCAGGGAGCCCTGAAGCAGTTCAACTCCAACAAGAAATTGATAGGCTTTCGAATGAGCTCTCTGCTAATTGCAACAATATTAAGAATAATTTTTCAATAGATCACGTTAAGTGCGCCGCAAAACGAAGTCAAATATTGTCAGAAAAGGTCGGTACTTTATATATTAATTTCGCCAAAAATTATGCGTCGACTTTTACGGATCTAAAATTTAAAGATTATCCGTATTTGTGTAAAACACTTTTTAGGGCAGTATATGAGTCTATGTTTGAAATAAACAATGAAGGCAAAGCTGTATTAAGTGCAACAAGAGTTAATCACGCTATGAGCGAATTTTGAATTGGAGGTTATCATGGAGAGCACGAAGCATTAGGAGATTTTTTTGCTCTTAATTATTGTCAAGATATTTATAAGGCTGTATACGATAAGTTTAACACTCTTATAAAACAGATTCCTGGTGTTAATTATAGTCAAAACATAATTGATGAATATGTTTGGTTTGCCCTAAAGAATTCAAACTTGCAAACGAATTCAAATAGTATTTTTGCATTTGTTGGAGGTGAAGCAACAAATTATAATGGTGCATCCCTAAATACAAATGGAACTTTACCATCGCATTTGTTTTCTTTATGATTAGTTAAACAAGATATTGCTAAGAATGCAGCTATAAAAGCATTTCAGCAGCTAGGCACCCAAGCTGCTAAAGAAGCAGCTATAGAAGCATCTAATAATATAAACTTGTATGATTTCATTACTGAAGCAGGAGTGCCATATGACAGTCAACCTGTCCCAGCTGCAATTCAAAATAGGTTTGATTTTTCTACAGCTGGTGTTGCAGCAGCCACTATGAGTCAGGCTGTAGCAAGTGCAGTTAAAGCGTTGCCGGTTTCTGACGACCTAGGTGAAGCTCACTGAAATGGTTATGCAGGTGGTTTAATAGGTTATTATGAAGGAAATTCTAATGAGCATTCTAACCTTATAATATTAAATAGCGAAAACAATGCTACAGTTAGTGGTGGCCATGCCGCAGGTGGTGTTGTTGGATATGCTGAATATTGTAAACTACGCATAGAGACCACTTCAAACAAAGGTACAGTTAGCGTATCGGATTACAATATGAACCCTTCTGCAGGTGGATTTTTAGGTTCATACAAAGATGCAAGTAATGGTGATTATGCCAATATAAAGTCTTCTTTGAATTTTGGCCCTGTGCTAAGCCGTGACACATCAGGTGGTTTCATTGGTCATTTATATGACGATGATCTTGATGTTAGAATTATTGATTGCGGTAACCTTGGTTCTGTTGCAGCTCCTGATAGTTGTGGTGGTTTAATAGGTAGTGAAGACTCTGTAAAATCGTTGTTAATAGAAAATTGTT
>JAKSUP010000131.1 GCA_024408905.1 bacterium | reverse complement strand
TTAACCGTAGAAAGCATAGAAGGAGAATATACGGAGTTTTGTATAAAAATTCCGGCACTTGATTATGAACCACGTTTTATGTAATTCAGAATATCTACAATTAAAAAGCACACCTTCAAAGAGTGGCAAACCTTGGGTATATGCACACAGACCAAATGTTTCTGACGTTGTGGTAATCCTCACAATTTGTAATGATGAGCTATTATTTTTAATAGAAGAACGACCACCATTACAAGCTGAAAATATTGGTAAATTATCGATACGTATGCCCGCAGGTTCAGTCGGAGATGAAAGATTAAACGAATCTTAAGAAGAAGCTATCCGAGCAGAACTGTTGGAAGAAGCCGGTCTGATTGCAGACAAAGTAATAATTAATTCCAAAAACATAGCCAGTTCGGCAGGATGTGTATCAGAAACTTTTACTATAGCTACAGCAATTGTTTCATGTAAAAAAACTGACCAAAAGCCAATTAGCGATGACGGGGGTATTGTTGCCAGGGGGTGGGTGAAGAGGATGAACAGGGAGGAGTGGGGGGAAGGACTGGGGGCAACGGGATATATTCTTACGGCGGACGCATTAGCTTCGCTAAATTATATGGAAAAATAGGAGAATAATATGATTACAAAAGGAATAAGAGGTGCAATTACAGTTGATGCAAATACACCGGAAGATATTGGAAGTGCAACAATCGAACTTCTGCAAGAAATAATAAAACGCAACAACATAGACATAAACTTAATTTCCCACGCAATTTTTTCATTAACACCGGATTTGAACGCTGATTTTCCGGCAAAATATGCAAGAATTAATCTTAAATGGAAAGATATACCAATGGAATGCTATCAAGAAATTAATGTTCCAAATTCTCTAAAAAAATGTCTTAGAGTACTTATTGTTATAAATTGTGGAGAAGAATTTGAACCGGAATTTGTCTATTTAAAAGGCGCAGAAGGTTTGAGAAAATGACAAAAATATTAATTGTAGATGATGTAGAAGGCTGGCGAAATTATCATAAACAAATTATGGAAGAACTGTTTGAACTTCCGGAAATTCAAACAGCAAGCTCTGCTAAAGAAGGTTATGACAAGCTGCTACAAAACAACAATTCTCCTTTTGATATAATATTAACTGACTTACAAATGGAGACTGACTTCGAACCAAAATATGCAGGAGAATGGTTTGTAGAACAAATTAAAACATTTTCCAAATATTATAGAACAAAGGTTGTTATAATTTCTGCAACAAGCAACATTTCACATATTGCAGAAAATCTTGGAGTAGATTACATTCCGAAAAACAGGGCAATAAATTTTCCTGAATGTTACAATATTGTAACAAATTAGCAATTTTTTAGTAAAAGTTTTTTTTATATATATAAGTAAAATAGTGTGAAAGTGTTTTTTGTATGGTTAGAAATATTAATGTTCAACAACCGTTTGGTATAGTAAACAGAGTCGGAACATCACCTGACGGCAGAATCTTGTACCAAGTAATTGATCCAAGAGGACAAGAAACTGCCAAGATGAGTGTTGCACCACAAGACTGTGATAAATTTGAGAAATCATACACAGACATAATGACAGCAGCTCCGAAATTACAAAAATTTGCGATTGAACATAATTCACCTCAAGAAATGGCAAAAAGACAAAAAACTGCTAAACGATTTGTTGGCTTTGGGGCTTTATTTGGATTTCTTATCCCTATACCGTTTACAGCAAAATTCAAAAACCACGCATTACTTAAACAAATGCTTATTTCAACAGGTGGTTTAATAGCAGGCCTTTTTGCAGGTTCTAAACTTGCCACGTTATTTGTCGCACCTCCCGGTACAGCTAAATTGGAAAGAGCTTCTAAAACACTTTCTAAATTAGATATTCAAATATATAAAGACTAAAAATTTATATTGTAACAAGTTTTACAATACTTAGTTTTTATGCTAATATTTACTTGTAAATTTAACATTTTAAGAGAAGAGGTCTTTTTTATGAAAAAATTTGGTTTCACCTTAGCTGAAGTTCTTATTACTTTAACGATTATCGGTGTAATAGCCGCAATGACACTGCCTACATTGATGGCAAATACAAGCGAAGCACAAATCGGTCCGAAGTTGGCTAAAGCAAAAGCTTCATTTGAACAAGCAAATGCAATAATGCTAAGCAATAATTCTGTTGACTTGATAACAGATATCACTACTGACGTAACTAAGTATTATACTGAACTGAGTAATAATATGAAAATTACTAAAAGTGGAGACGGTTATACAGCAGCAGATGGTATGTATTACAAAATTAAGATTACAGGTTTAAAAGACGATCAAAAGTCTTTACCGGGTTATAGACAAGAAATTGGTGAAGTTACAATAGACATAGATGGAGATGTAAATAAATCAAAATCCGGAGCTACAACATACAACAAAATAGCAGGAGTCGATTTGTTTTACTTTGCATTATGTAACGACGGGACTCTAAAACCTTATGGGAGCAGTGACGACCCTTTAAAATCTTGGAAAACATATTGTAAATCAGGAGAAGTTCCTACAGAATATAAATACTGTGCAGGATCAATTTTTGAAAATAACTTAAAAGTTATGTACAAATAATTAACAAATAAAAAGGCTCTCAAAAATGAGAGTCTTTTGTTTATTTTTAGTGTTTATATTATAATCAAATACGAAAAGAATAATATTATTAATGGAAGCGTCCGGCTTTCGAGTAGCCGGAGAAAGAAGGAAAAATGGTACCGGAAACAAAAAGTTTTCAGTTAGAAATCGGTGGTAAGACCGTAACAGTAGAAACAGGCAAGTATGCTAAATCAACCAACGGAAGTGTTACAGTAAGATGTGGTGACACAATGTTATTCGTACATTGCTGTGTTTCAAAAGAACCAAGAGTTGGGATAGACTTTTTCCCACTACTTATTGATTATGAAGAAAGAATGTCAGCTATTGGGCGTATCCCTGGTGGTTACAATCGTTCAGAAGGTAAAGCGAGCGACAAGGCAATTCTTATTTCACGTTTGATTGATAGACCAATCAGGCCTCTGTTCCCTAAAGGATACAGAAATGATATTCAAATTGTTGCACAATTATTTAGCTATGATCAAGAAAATCAACCTGATACTTTAGCTATGCTTGGTGCATCTTGTGCATTAATGCTTTCAGGAGCTCCTTTTGAAGGCCCAATCGGTGCAGTTAGAGTTTCAAAAGATGAAAACGGCAATATGATTGCTAACCCTACACATCAACAAGCTGATAAATCAGATTTAGACATAGTTGTAGCAGGTACACACGATTCGGTTATTATGGTTGAAGCAGGCTGCAGATTTGTTACAGAAAACGACATTATGAACGCTGTTGAATTTGCACAAGTTGAAATCAGAAAACAATGCGAAGCTCAATTAAAATTTGCAGCTGATTGTGGCGTAGTTAAGGAAGAATTCGTTAATCCTTATGATACAACCGAACTTAAAAATATTATTGACGAAGTCGCTCACGATATGATTTTTGATGCATATCACAACTTCGACAGAGAATACAGACAAAATAAACTTGAAGAAGCTAAAAAACTGGTTAAGGAAAGAGTTGAAGCACTTCCTGATGATCACTACATCAAGACAATTATTGAAGAAACAGGCATTGACTTTGTTGCAGAAGAATTTAAAAATGCAGAAAAGAAAATTATGCGTGCAATGATTCTTGATGAAGGCGTAAGAGCTGACGGAAGAAAACCAACCGAAGTTCGTCCTATTTGGTGCGAAGTTGGTGTAATACCAAGAGCGCACGGTTCTGCAGTATTTACACGTGGACAAACACAAATTTTGTCAGTTGCAACTCTTGCAGGCCCTGCTATGAAGCAAGAACTTGACGGAGTTGACCCTGAAACAGTAAAAACATACATGCACAAATACATCTTCCCTGGATTCTCTGTAGGTGAAGTTAAAGCATTAAGAGGCCCTGGCAGACGTGAAGTAGGTCACGGTAACTTAGCAGAAAGAGCTAATGTTCCGGCTCTTCCTTCTCAAGAAGAATTCGGTTATACAATCCGTGTAACATCCGATGTACTTGAATCAAACGGTTCTACATCAATGGGGTCAACTTGTGGCTCATCAATGGCTTTGATGAATGCAGGTGTTCCTGTTAAATGTATGATCGGTGGTGTTGCAATGGGTATGATAACGGAAGAAGGCAAAGAACCCGTTGTATTAACTGATATTCAAGGGATTGAAGACTTCCTTGGTGATATGGACTTTAAAGTAACAGGTAATGATGATGGTATAACAGCATTACAAATGGATATGAAAGCAAAAGGTATTGCAAATGCTACTTTACGCAGAGCTTTGGCTCAAGCAAAAGAAGGCAGATTGCATATCTTAGGCGAAATGAGAAAGGTTATTACAGAACCTGCTAAAACATTATCACCATTTGCACCAAGTATTTCTACAATGACAATCCCTGTTGAAGACATCGGTACAGTTATCGGACCTGGTGGTAAACAAATCAGAGCAATCATTGAAGCATCTGGTGCTGAAATTGATATTCAGGATACAGGTATAGTGACAATTACATCCAATGACCAAGAAGGTGCAGCAATCGCTAAGAAAATGATTAACGATTTAACCTTCAAACCTGAAGTCGGAATGGTTGTTAAAGGAAAGGTTGTAAGAATTATTCCTATCGGCGCTTTCGTTGAACTTGGTGGCGGCAAAGACGGTATGGTTCATATTTCT
>JAKSUP010000130.1 GCA_024408905.1 bacterium | reverse complement strand
GTATTAAAAATAGGAGTTTTTTTAATGAATATATCTCCAGTAAATTTTTGTAAACCAAATCTAATCGATGTTAGTAATAACAGAGCAAATCAAGATATCTTTTTTCGCGGATTAAAGCATTTATCAACAGGAAACACAGCAAAAAATGTAAAACAAGCAGGTGTACTAGCAGGTGTTGGGCTGTTAGGAGTAATATTCTCTCCATTAATATTGTTAGATATGATTTTTTCCAAAAATAAACAAGATAAAATTAATGGTTACATAAGATCTATGAGAACTTATTACCCTGCTAGAGATGAATATGGTAAAGTGTATTTAAATGATTTTAAAAATGATGTTAATGAACTAAATAAATGTATTAGAGAAAATGTTAAAAACAATAACTATGCAGATTTTGTAAAAGATGCTACAGAGTTTTTACTAATGAATTTTAAAAATAATCCGGGCTCAAGGTCAAATATAGAACGTTTAGAGGCATTCCAGCAACCTTCTGAAGCTGAAAATATAGGCTATTTTCAGAAGTTTATGAATACTATAAGCAAAGCAGCTGAAGCTTCAATATCCAAGAATGGGAAAAATATAGATTTTGAAAAGTTGGATAAAGATGTCCAATGGGCAAAAGAACTAATGCAACAAAAAACATCTGTAAATTAACACTTCTATTGATAATTAATAACAGTTTGTTTCAATGTTTATTGTTGTGGTAAAATGAAGTGCACCCCAACAATAATTTTTGTGCAAAAATGTGCAATAAAAGTCCGAATAAAGTCCGATTTGAGGTGGGGTAAATATAAAATTATCACATAGTTGGATACGGATAAAACTCAAATGGTTTGCCGCGTTTTACCCATTATGACATTTACCCCTTCCGACTCAAAACGGACTGTATAAGAACACCCAGACAAGACTCCGTCTTGTGGTGGGTTCTCATCCCACTAAAAAAGTCCCTTTAAGGGACTTGGAAAAAAGGAGGAGGTGGGATTCGAACCCACGGAACGCTCGCACGTTCGACGGTTTTCAAGACCGCTCCATTCAACCGCTCTGGCACTCCTCCATACGTGTGCTTCTCGGTTGCTACTTCATAATACCCAAAACATATTTTTTTGTAAAGTATATTTTATTTTTTCCTCATTCTTCGTTTCTAAATTTTTGTAAAAAAACTTGTTCGTATACTATATTTATAAGGTAGTTTATACCAATTTGTGCTAAAATATTCTTGTATCAGAGAGTATAGTTAGGAGTTTTTATGAAAGTTGTTATCTTAGCAGGAGGACTGGGAACTCGTTTGTCAGAAGAAACAAAACTTATACCAAAACCTATGGTAGAAATAGGTGGTAAACCAATCCTGTGGCATATTATGAAAATCTATTCGCACTATGGATTCAATGATTTTATTATCCTGACAGGATACAAGTCACACATCATAAAAGACTATTTCGTAAACTACTATCAACAATACTCCGATATTACAGTTGACATGCGTAACAACTCGGTTGAAATCCACAAAACACAAACTGAACCTTGGAAAGTCACAATACTCTATACCGGACAAGACACTATGACCGGCAGTCGTATTAAAAAAGCTCAAAGCTATATCGGAAACGAGCCATTCTTATTGACCTATGGCGATGGTGTTGCTGATGTAAATATCAACGAACTTATCTCAAAACATAAAGAAGCTAAAAAAACTGTTACTATGACAGCCGTTCAGCCTCGTGGCAGATTTGGTGCTTTGGTTATAAAGGGAGAGAACATGATTACTTCGTTTATGGAAAAACCTGAGGGTGAAGAATCTTGGGTTAATGGTGGATTCTTTGTCTGCGAACCTAAAGTGTTTGACTATATCCCTGAAGGCGATGATACAATTTTTGAAAAAGCACCTTTGGAAAATCTTGCAAAAGACCATCAACTGAATGCATACAAGCATAGTGGTTTTTGGAAACCAATGGATACGTTGAGAGAGAAAAATGAATTGACAGAACTATGGCAGACTGACAAAGCTCCTTGGGCTGTTTGGCAAACAAAGAAAGGTAATTAATGTTCAATAACATATATTCAGGAAAAAGAGTTTTCTTAACCGGCATAACAGGTTTTAAAGGAAGTTGGCTTGCTTTATGGCTAAAACATCTCGGAGCAGAAGTGCTTGGTTACGCGCTTGAATCTGATACAAATCCCTCTATGTTTGAAGAATTACGCATTTATGGAACCTGCAGGATTGAATACGGAAATATCTTAAATACAAAGCATCTCGAAGAAACAGTAAGAGAATTTCAACCTGACATCGTTTTTCATCTTGCAGCCCAACCACTTGTAAGACGTTCTTATATAGAACCTAAACTTACCTATGAAACAAACGTGATAGGAACCCTAAACGTATTGGAAGCAGCAAGAAAAACCCCATCAGTCAAAGCTTTTGTGAATGTAACAACCGACAAATGTTATGAAAACAAAGAAGTAGAACGTGGCTACAGAGAAGATGATCCTATGGGTGGTTATGATATGTATTCATCTTCAAAAGGTTGTGTCGAAATCATGTCATCATCATACAGGCGTTCATTTTTACAAGCAGAAGGAACGTATGCTATGGCAACGGCCAGAGCAGGAAATGTAATCGGTGGTGGAGATTGGGCAGAAAATAGACTTATCCCTGATTGCATTAGAGCTATCAACAATAATGAAAAAATCGAATTAAGAAATCCTGCATCAATAAGGCCTTGGCAGTTTGTTCTTGAACCGCTTTCAGGATACCTGCTTTTAGGTCAAAAATTGTTAGAAAACGGAAAGCATTTTGCAGAAGGATTTAATTTCGGTCCATACGAAGAAAGCACCATGAAAGTAATTGAAGTTGCTCAAAAAGTTACAGAAATTTATGATAAAGGTGAAGTAATCGTAAAAAATAGTGATACGAATTTACATGAAGCTAAAACTCTTGTATTAAATATCGATAAAGCAGCAAAAGTTTTGGCTTGGGAACCTACATATAACATTAATATCGCAATCGAAAAAACTGTTGAATGGTACAAACATTTTTATGCAAATGATACCGATATGCTTGAATATACAAATAAACAAATTGAAGAATACGAGAGTAAAATTAAATGGAACAAGAATTAAGAAATAAAGTAAAAGAGGCCGCAAAAGAATATTATAGAGAAGTTTACGGGAAAGGACGCAAATTCGACTATATTCCACCAAGTGGAAAGCTTTTAGGAGAAGAAGAATTGCTTAATATGATAGACGCTTCTCTTGATATGTGGCTCACATCAGGCAGATTTAATAAAGAATTCGAAACAAAATTTGCGAAATATTTAGGTGTGAAATATGCACTGACAACAAATTCAGGCTCCAGCGCCAATTTACTCGCACTTTCAGCTCTTACTTCACACAAACTTGGCGAAAGACGCATTAAAAAAGGTGATGAAGTTATAACAGTTGCTGCAGGTTTTCCAACGACAATAAATCCGATTTTGCAAAATGGCTTAGTTCCTGTTTTTGTTGATTGCGAAATAGGCACATATAATATCAATGCAGATTTGATTGAAGAAGCAATATCAGATAAAACAAAAGCCATATTTTTAGCGCACACACTTGGAAACAGTTATGATTTGGATAAAATTCTCGAACTTGCAGAAAAATATAATTTATGGGTAATAGAAGATAGTTGTGATGCTTTGGGTGGTAAATATAAAGGGAAAAAAATAGGGACAATCGGACACATTGGGACATTTAGTTTTTATCCGGCTCATCACCTGACAATGGGTGAAGGTGGAGCTGTTGTTACAAATGACCCGTTATTACACAAAATAATTATGTCATACAGAGATTGGGGGAGAGATTGTTGTTGCCCTCCCGGTAATGACGGAATTTGTGGCAAAAGATTTACACAACAATTAGGAAATTTGCCTTATGGATATGACCATAAATACACCTATTCTCACGTCGGGTATAATCTTAAAATTACGGATTGGCAAGCTGCTTTAGGGTGTTCTCAGATTGAGAAATTAGATAAATTTTTAGCTGTAAGAAAAAGAAATGCAGAATTATTAACCGAAAAACTATCTGATTTACAAGATTATTTAATACTTCCAAAAATTAATAAAGATGTTGAACCTTCTTGGTTTGGATATTTGATATCTGTGAAAGACAGTACAAATTTCACAAAACAAGAATTGGTTGAATATTTGGAAAAAAATAAAATAGGCACGCGACAATTATTTGCAGGAAATATTTTAAGACAACCAATGATTGTTGATGATGAAGAAATTGAATTTAGGATAGGGAATTCGAAATTGATGACTTCAAGAGATTTAACAGAGGATAGTTATAAATTGTTACCAAAAACAGAATTTATTATGAATAATACATTTTGGGTAGGTACATTCCCTGCTTTGGGAGAAAAAGAAATTGAAAGAATTTCTGATACAATCCACAAATTCATTAAAGGAGAATAAGTAGTGAGAATTCTAATCACAGGCTCCGGTGGATTTATCGGAAATGCTTTAAAAGAAAATTTAAAATCCGATTATGAACTATCAACTCCAAGAAGTTCGGAACTTGATTTGTGTAATTAGAACTCAGTGAAAAAATATTGATCCACTAATAAAAGTGATGTCATAATTCATTGTACCTCAATTGGTAGTGTCAGAGGAGTTGAAGATAAAGATACAACAGTTCAAGATAATTTAAAAATGTTAAACAATTTGATACTCTGCAAAGAAAAAGATGTCAAAATTATTACATTTGGGTCAGGCGCAATGTATGACAGAAAAAGAGATT
>JAKSUP010000013.1 GCA_024408905.1 bacterium | reverse complement strand
TTTGCAAATGTTTGATTTGAGATTAAGTTTATAATCGGAATTTGTTCATAACCATTTAGAATAGTTATTAAATTTCCCTTTAGACTTAGCATATTGTTTTCATCAATATATTTTTCTTTTTGTAAGATTTCTTTTTTAATTTTGTAGTTTGTCATTAATTCGTCAATCTTTTGATTATCAAAGCTTGATGTCTCGGAATTGTATACATAGAGGGATTTTGCCAAAATATTTATTAATTCATCCTCGTTATTAAATTCGGATAAGTATTTTGTAATAAAAGAATAGTCAAGTTCCAAGCTGCTTTGAAGTGGATTTGGAGCCGAATGAATAATATTTTCAAAGAAATCTTTTTGCGCAGGATTGCAGGATAACGCGTAACAATAGCCTTCGGTATCTATGCCACGCCTTCCGGCTCTGCCTGCCATTTGATGGAACTCATTAGGAGTAAGGTTTCTTCTGTGGTCGTTATAATTATCGGATGTTGATGCCGGTTTGCGTGGAGAAGAAATCACCGTAGTCTTAGCCGGCATGTTAATTCCGGAAGAGAGTGTTTCCGTTGCCAATACAAGTTTTACTAATTTTTTTTGAAAAAGTTCTTCAATTAGAGTCTTTTGTGATGGTAAAAGTCCTGCGTTATGAACTGCATAACCTTTCATCAATGCATCTGTATTTAAACTTTCACCAAGATAAATGCCTTCATTAATGTAGCGTTTTATTATATAAGCTATTTCTTCTCGTTCTTCTTCTGTTGTTAGGATTTCGCTGGTTTGAGATAAATATTTTAACAGATGTTTGCAATCTTTTTTACTAAAAACAAAATATATTGCTGGAAGTTTGTTTTCTGCATAAAGTTTTTGAGTAATTTGCTTGTATGCTTCATCCCTAGGTTTTGCAAGTATTGATTGTGATTTTCTTACAGCTTCTTTTTTTGCTTCAATTTTTTGTTTCTTTGTACCACTTCTTGGCAAATTGATTTCGGCAGCAACATGTTCAATTTCGAATTGTAACGGAACATGCCTGTTTTCAGGTGGAACATCTATTAAAACAGTTTGATTAGATGAAATATTTTTAAAATAATTTTTAGAATCTTTTGATGGTTCTACAAGGATAGCAGTGTTATTTTCTTTAATGCTGTTTATCCAGTTATTAATATCCTTGTTGTTACCGACTGTTGCCGACAGGGAAAGCATTTGAACATCTTTTGGGGTAAACATTATAGCTTGTTCCCAGATACCCCCTCTATCCACGTCACCGAGGTATTGTAACTCATCGAAAATAACTGTCGCTAAGTTTTGGGGAATTCCTTTTTCATGGTCAGAATCTTTTTTGAATTTTTCAGTTGCAGTCATATTTCTATAAACTTCTGTTGTCATAATAACAATAGGAGCATTAGGGTTAATCTTTGTGTCGCCGGTTAAAAGTCCGACATTTTCTTTTCCATAATTTTTTTGAAAGTTTAAAAACTTTTCATTACTTAGCGCTTTCAAAGGTGTTGTATAAAAAGTTCTCTTACCTTCTTCGAGATTTTTTGAAATTATATACTGTGCAATAGCTGTTTTACCAGTGCCTGTGGGAGCTGTAACAAGAACATCGTTTCCTGCATAAAGATTTATTGCCGCAGCTGTTTGAAAACAGTCTGATTCATAAGGAGTTTGTGTTTCAGGATCAATTGGGAGTTTATAGAAATTTTTATCCTGTGTTTTAAAAAAATCTGTTAACAATGTTGAAACACCAATTCCCAATCCGGCAAGTGTAACAGGTATAACACCCTTACCAATGTTATCAGGTCTTGTAACAGTTTTTGCTACTGGATTGCTGACATGCGATTTAACAATTTTACTAGTGGCTATTTTGCTGATTTCAGAAATTTTTGGCATAAAAATTTTTCTCTTTTGTTTTATATAAAACTAATAAAAATGTTTTTTGCTATTTATTATTTTAAGAGAAATCAAAATAGATAAAGTGTCTATACAAATTAGGGTTATCAAAATTTAATTTATTTATTATTTTATAAATGTTAATTATGAGGTAAATGTGATGAAACAAATAGTTCCAGAAAAAAGTTCAGAAAAAGTAGCAAAATTTTTAAAAAAGAATTCGTTGCACAAACGTGACTTTGCAGAAATGATAGGCGTAACGCTTTCTTATGTATACAATTTGATAGATGAAACAGTCCCGTTTTCAACACGTGGAACAACTCTTGAACGTATTGCTACTGTCATGGAAATAAATCCTGAAGATTTTGGTGAATATAGAATTCCTCAGGAGCCAATTTTAATTGATGAATCTATAGAAATGCTGAAGGATTATATAAAGGAAAGCAAGCTTTCTGTTGTGTCATTTCTAAAATCATTTCCTCGTAAAAAAAGATTGGAAATTGTTGATATATTAAGAGGTGCGCTTCCTATTCCTATTGATTATAAAGAATTATTAATGATTGGCAAAACCTTAAATATCTCTAAAGAAGAACTGTATTCAATGTGGGAAAACAGAATGAAACAGGTTTTGGAAAGCGCAGGCATGAATATTTATTCCAATTCGCAATTGGTTAATTCAATGTTTGAATGTGCTAAAAAAACATTGATGGTTTAGATTAATCTTTAATTTGGAAAATGCATTTGACACAATGGGCTTTTGGTTGAAAAACTAAATTGTCATCCAAATCATACATTTTGGCAATTCTCGTAATCAAAGGCTCTCCACATATTGGGCAACGTAAATTCGTTTCGTGTCGAAGAATACGAGATTTAAGATCATCAATTACATCATTCGAAATTTCATCAAATTCAAAACTCCGTTCATAGTTTTTTATTTCGGCAGGGGAACATTTTAATATTTTTGCTAATCTCTGGCGAATGGTTACGGATAGAAATAATTCTTTTCCTGATTCAATGTCCTCAAGCGTTTCTATAGGGATATTGGCTCTATTTGCCAACCCACTTACGGAAAATCCGGCTTTTTCTCTTTTCTCTTGTATAAATTCTGATAAACTGGTCATATAGTATTTATACTATAAAATTACACAAGCTCAAAATGTAAAAATCTCTTAATAATTATTAAACGATTTTAGATGTTTAATTTATATCCACCACCGTATATTGTTTCAATGTATTTTTTGTCACCTGAAATTTTGTCAATTTTTGTTCTCAAATGTCTAATATGAACTCGAATTGTTTCTATATTATCATCCGGATCATATCCCCATACTTCCTTTAATAGTTTTTGTGCAGATACCATATTTCCATGATTTTGAAATAAGATATTAAATATATCAAACTCAATTGGTGTAAGTTTTTGAATTTTATCGTTGATTTGAACACTGTATGTTTCAGGAAGCAATGTAATTTCTTTATATGTCAAAAGCTCTTTCACAGCTACAGAATTAGGAATTTTTTTTGTCCTTTTTAATAACGCTTTGATTCTCATAACAAGTTCGTCCGGCTCAAACGGTTTTGTTAAATAATCATCAACACCAATATTAAAACCTGTTGCCTTATTATTTAGTTCAGACAGAGCAGTCAGCATAATTATTGGTATATCAGATATTTCGTCACATTGTCTTATTCTTTTTGCGACAGTATAGCCGTCAACTTCCGGCATCATCACATCAAGAACAACAAGAGAAGGAATTTCTTGCTTTGCCAATGCATAACCTTCCGTACCGTTAAAGGCTTGAATTACTTCAAATCCTTGTAGTTCAAGGTTTACTTTTATCAGTTCGTTAATAGCTGCATCATCATCTACAACAAGAATTCTAGTCATTAGAAAGCACTCCCTCTATATCAGTATCTGTTTCTAATAATTTTTCGGGAATTTCTTTAACTGAATTTATTCCAAAATCTTTGAGTGCATTTACTTGTGAGAACAAACTCGGTTTGTTTTTGTTTCCACGCTTAAATCGATTAATCGTTGTTGTCAATTTTGCATTGACATCATTCATTTTTGATTGAACTTCCATCAAATCTTCACAGAATTGAACAAAAGTGTCATACAAATTAGCACCTGCAGCAACTATTTGATTTATACTTTCAGATTGTTTTTGTTGTGCCAGCAGTTGATTTACAAGTCTTATTGTTGTCAGTAATGATGCAGTTCCAACAATTATGATATTTGATTTGTAGGCTTGCTTGATTAAGTCTGTATCTTCATATAGAAGATTAACAGAGGATTCAACAGGCATGTACAGCAATACAAAATCTGGCTGTGAAATGTCATCGGCATTTTGATAATTTTTGTTAGATAAATCCGTAATTCTCTTTTTTACTTCCGTTTTAAATTCGCCCAATTTAGAATTGTCTTCTATATAGTCTAAATAGCTTGTTAGAGTAACTTTTGAGTCAATAATCAAATGTCTTTCATTTGGTAAATTGATTACAACATCAGGACGTACGATATGAAGTTCATCATCTTTTAAATTGGCAGATTTAGTTACGAATTGCTTTGAATAATGAATCCCTTCTTGCATACCACAAGATTGCAGAATTGTATCCAATAAATCTTCACCATAAGAACCTTTTACGTTCTGGTTTTTAGTTAATGCTTCGACTAAATTTTGTGCTTCTTGCTGAATAATCTTATTATTTTTTTCTAAGTTGCTCAATTGGTCTACAATTTTTGTTGTATTTTCGACCCCTTTTTCATTAAACGCTTCTACCTTTGCCTTGAATTCACCAAGCTCTTTTGTTAGTGGCAATATCTTTTCTTCAAGCGTTTCTCTGTTTTGTTTTCTCAAATCTTCTTGTTCATTTTTTATTGTTTCATTGGCCAACTGAACAAAATCATTCTTAATTATTTCACGTAAATTTTCCTTCATACTATTATCTTTTTTACCATAATGTACAGTTACTACAGCACCGGCAATAACTGCACCTAATACAAAAGATATTATTCCGATAATTATTTCCATTTACCCCTATTTACCCCTATTTACCCCTATTTACCCCTATTTACCCCTGCCTCTATTTTCTGTTTAGTTTTGCTAAAAGTTTAAGAATTTCTATATATACCCAAACTATAGTTACCAATAGACCAAAAGCTCCGTACCATTCATAATCTTTTGGTAATAACATTTTTTCACCACGTTCAATAAAATCGAAATCTATTATCAAATTCAATGATGCAATTGCTACAACAATAAGAGAAATGCCTATTCCTAAAGTTGAAGCTTCATTTATCAAAGGAACTGAATATCCAAAGAAATGTCCAATAAAATCGATAAGATAAACCAGTGCGATAGATACTGTTGATATAAAGATTACACTTCTAAATTTGTCAGTACATCTTATAATGTTAAGTTTATATAGGAGCAACGTAGAAAAAACTGCAGCAAATGTTCCTGCAACAGCTTGTACAACGATACCCGGAAATTGTGACTCAAATATTGATGATATACCACCCAACATTAATCCTTCGCAAGCTGCATAGAGTGGAACAATATATTTGTTCTTTGTAAAAGCAATTATCAAACCTAAAACAAAACCGACAATTAAGCCACCCCAAGTCAGCATATTTGCGATATCAGTATAACCTAAAGCATATCTGGACCATACAAAAGCTGCTGATATAACTACGATTAAAGTTAAAAAAGCAGTTATATTTAATGTGCCTTTAACAGTCATCGGGTAACCTTCCAAAACTCGTTCGTTTTGGACAAATTTTTCATTTAAAATCGGATTAGACATATTAACTTCCTCCTATCACTATATATATTATAGCATCAGGAGTTTCTTTTTGCCTAAACTTAATAATTAATTAACAGTTTCTTACTTTGTCCATCAATGTAGAAATTTTTTGCAACATATCAGCATCACTGCAAGGCATAGACATGCCTTCTAATTGTGCAGCAACTTCTTTGTCCTTTAGCACTTTTTCTAGCATTGCTAACTTACTTAATGCGATATTCATAATTTCACCCCTAAAAACTTTGTCTTACACATATATAAAGTATTTTGGAGTAAAAAAATTGACATTATTTTCAAATAATTCTTTACAAAATTTAACAATTCACACTATCCTCTTGCTGGTTCAATAATTTATTAATAATTATCCTAAATTTGTCAATACTTTTATCTTAATATCAATAGTTCATGTTAATATTAACGTATGAAACACTTAACAAATTTAAAAGTATATTACGCTGATACCGATGCCTATGGAGTTGCATGGCACGGAACTTATGCAAGGTGGTTTGAAATAGGCAGAACAGAATTTTGCGAAATCTTGGGTGTGCATCTTGATGAACTCCAAGCGCAAAATGTGGTTTTTCCTGTCATTAACCTTAATATATCCTACAAAATTCCTGCCAGATTAAATGATGAGATAATTATAGAAACTTCAATAGAAAAAATGTCAGCCACTGTTTGTACATTTGTTCAAACTATTAAAAATAAATTGACAGGAAATGTTAATGCTGTTGCAAAGGTTGATATTGTTGCAGTTGATTGCAACGGAAAGCTTTATAGAAGAATTCCTGCCGAAATCAAAGAAATTTTTGAAGGAGCGTATGAATGCAAAGATTAAATAAGTATATAGCATCATCCGGAATTTGCTCAAGACGAAAGGCAGATGAATTAATACTTGAAGGTAAAGTTTCAGTAAATGGAAAGGTTGTAACAGAACTGGGTTTTCAAGTGGTGAGCCATGCAAAAGTTGTTGTGGATGGAGAATTAATTAAGCCACAAAAACAAGAATATTCCATCACCCGTCGCCGAACGGTAGCCAACAAAATCACAACTTCAGATGATGAAAAAGGAAGAAAAACCATATATGACGTTATTCCTCCTGAACTTAAGCATCTTAAACCGGTAGGCCGATTGGACAAAGATTCAACAGGATTAATCATTATGACAAATGATGGTGATTTGATTAACCAAATGACACATCCGTCAATAAAAATTCCTAAAACATATATTGTCACAATTAATGGCAAATTAACTCCAACTGATGGAGAAAAAATGTTCAACGGATTTGAAATTGAAACAGATACCGGTGAAAAAAAGATGGCATACGCTGAAGTTTTGCCAATAGATATTACGAACAAAGCTTCAACATTACAGGTAGTGCTTTATCAAGGCATAAACAGACAAATTCGTAAGATGTTTGCAATACTTGGATTTGAAGTTACATCATTAAAAAGAATACAGCATGCAACGATAACACTTGAAGGAATTAAAAAGGGACAAATAAAACCCCTTAAACCAAAGCAAGTTAAAGAATTGAAAATGGTTATTGCGAAAATAATTAAAAAGGCCGAAAAAGATGCTTAAAATTGCAATTTCAGGGAATATCGCTTCCGGTAAGTCTGTAGTAGAAAATTTTATACGTGGCAAAGGGTACAAAGTTTTTGATACGGATATTATTGCACATGAAAAAATTGATGAATTTTCGTTGCAGATTATAAACACATTTAAAGACTGCGATATTTTATCCGACGATAAAATTGACAGAAAAAAACTCGGTAAAATTGTATTTAATAATCCTGATAAATTAAAAATGCTTGAAAACATATTAGATCCTTTAGTTAGAGATGAAATTGAAAAAATATTTAATCAAAATGCAAAAGAAGATGCTATTTTTATTTCAGTACCATTATTATTTGAAAGTGGTTTTGATAAAATGTTCGACAAAATACTATTTGTATCTGCGAAAGAAAATATTCGACTTGCAAGATTAATTAAACGGAACAATTTAACAAACGAGGAAGCTCAGGTTAGAATTGATGCTCAACTGGGTGAAATTCACAAGTTAGATAAATGTGACTTTATAGTTAATAACAACGGTTCAATCAAAGAACTTGAAATTGAGTTAGAAAAAATGCTGTCTAATATTTGTTAGATAATTTCATTGCCCTATACATTTCATAAACACTTAATAACAAGAAGGTTCCAAATAGTAACAGATATGAATTGTTAGTGTAGACTAAAGTGTCACCTCTCCTTATTGGTTCAAATACTTTTAATATAAAACCTGTTAATGTTCCCAGAATACCAACCATCATGAAGAAACAGAAGTTCATAATGCTTACTGCTGTTCCTGACACTCTGCTGCAATTTGTTTGATGCAAGACAGGTATTAACAAAGAAGAAAGGCTTGCATTGGCAGCAACTATACATAAAATAATTGCAATCATTATAGTTTTTATATCAAACATTATAAATATGCATATTAATAGTAATGATAAAAAAGTAACAACTGATGCATATTTTAAAAATATTACTCTTTTATTATTGAGAAATTTACAAACAGAAGCATTAATTATATTGAAAAAAGCCGAAACTATAGCTATAATTGACAGAATCATAGCAGCTTTAGATGTGGAATATAAGCAAAAATCTTCTATAAATTTTTTACCGATAATAGCTTGTATTACATAAGATATTCCGAAATTGCAACAAGCAAAAGTAAATAAGTATCTGTTATGTGGTTTATGTAAAACTATTTGAAATGGAGTTGGGCGAAGCACAACATACTTGTTAATTGGAGTTTGTGGAATTAATGCAAGTATTATTGAAAAAATAACGGTTGCTATAATAAGAATAATTGCTATAATAAACAAAATTTCACGCCAAGAAGTGTACCTCATCAGGTATACGAAAGGTGCGTTTGCAAAAATTCCTCCTGTATAACCGATAAATAACATTATTGCAATAGCTATTCCAAAGTCTTTATCTGCATAAATATTTTTTAACTCTTTTATTAAGCTTAAATAAAATGAACTCGCTCCAAATCCAATTAAGCCACGACTTAAATACATTATAGGTAAGTTAGAAGTTATTGGAAAAAGTAGACCTCCGATTGCTAAAAGTGTGCATCCACCAAGCATAACCCTATATCCACCGTATCTATCAACTAATACCCCCATAATTAATTGGCCAAATGCATAAACATACATGAATATAGCGCCAAAAGCAGTGATATATGGGGCAGCGACATGCAATTCCTGTTCTAAGATATCAAATGTCGCTCCTGGAATTGCCATACGCTGAAATGTTGCAAAGAAATAAAATAAAACACCAATAGAAAGCAAACAAAATTTTAAAATTAAGTTGTTCTTTCCCATAAACTATACCCTTCGCTATAACTAAATTACTCCGAATATAAAGCCTAGTCAATAAAACAAAAAAAAAGGAATTCTTTTTTTAATACAGAATTCCAATGGTTGTTTGCAATTTTTACCCATCATCGTGTTTTCCTCGTGGGTGCTTGCCTCGTGTTTGCTCGTGTTTACTAATTCTCTGTTTTTCCTCCTCGTCTTCTCCTCACTATTCACTAATTAGCTATTAACTAAAAAGCTTTTGTGCAGAATCAACTAATTCCCCAGCTTCTAATCTAGTAGCGCCTCCAATATTCGAGCATTTTTATCTGCTAATCCACTATTTCTAACTTGTGATTTTGTAATATAACTTCTCAAAGCTTCTCTAATCAATTCTGATCTTGATCTGCTTTCTGAATCTGCTACTTGGTCAATTTTGCCCAAAAAATCTTCAGGCATTGAAATTAAAACTCTTGCCATGAGTGTCTCCTTTTTTATACTTTTATACTTTGTATCCTATTTATGTGTTCTATGTATATATAAAGTATTTTGAGATTATAAAATTGCCTTTTTTTATTTTATTTAGTTAACAAAAGTTAACAATCTGCAAAAAAGCTTTTATCTATTGGCTTACATATGTCTTTGCGATATGAAATCCCCTTAAAGTTTAGTCTGGATGCTTCGCTATAAATCTTATTAACTGCAGAATTTACAGTTTTTGCATTAGTTGTTAAAACTAATACGGCACCGTTAGTTGCTTCATATTCGCAATATTTGTTTTTCTTCACAGATGGGAAATAATTAACAGTTAGTTCATCATCTATTTCATCCAGTCCATATATTGTGTTTTCGGAATTATCTTTATTTTTACACTGAATGACTAAAGATATGGCATTGATATCTTTTTGTTCTACAATATCTATTTCATCACTAAAAGAACCAATTATGCAGGATGACATCAGATTATACAATTCTGTATCTAAACAGTCTAATATAGCTTGGCAGTCAGAATCTTGCATAAAAGATTGATAACCGAGAATTTGGATTACATTATTATCTGTTAAAATTCCATTAACTCCTAATATTCCGATATATGGATTGCCTTCTCGCTCCAAAAATTCTAATGTTGGATAAATCACTTTTTCCAATAAATATTTTTCATTTTCAATAGTTAGTTTGTTGTTCGGTGAGCAAGCTCCCATGCCGGAAGTTAGTTGTCCTCCGTCTCCCTCTAATGAATGTTTATATAAAAGGGAGGTACCGAATGGCAACGCTTTATATCCGTCTGTAATTGCATAAAAAGAAAATGGAGTACCACAGACATAATCTTCAATTAGTACGCGTTGTTGTTGTTTAGCAAACATACATTCTACTATGTTTTTTGCAGGTGTATTGGAAGATAATACAACAGCACTGGATGGTTCATTTGTTTTTATGACAAAAGGCTTGTCTAAATTCTTTATATAGTCTAATGCCATGGCTTGTTTTTCAAATATGCCAAATTTTGGAGTAGGAATTCTTAATTTATACAGAATTTTTTTTGCCAAAGTTTTATCATTAACTATTTTGTGTGCCTCTTTTAATGGCGCAAATATTTGCAAATTATTGTCTGCGAATTTTTTTACAATGTCAGTGCTTAGTGTCAGCGCCGAAACCGGTATAGTCATGTCTATTCCAGTTTCCATTGCAAATTCTAACAATTCAGGAACTGCATTTTCTCTAATATCAATACATTCTGCGAATTCTTTTATTGTATCAGTACCAGGTGCAACATATACCGTGCAAATTTTTGATAAATATTTTGCTAAAGCATACGCTTTTACAGAATTTCCTATAATTAAAATCTTTTTATCCATGTCAAACATTATACCATAATTAACAATAAATTTTAGACAGTTGTAGAATTTTATTTATCTTTGGGCATTTTACAGTTTAATTGGAGGATTCAACATGAAAAATTTGATAATTTTATTTGTTTTAATTTTAAATGTGATGCCTGTATTTGCTTACACTGTTACTACCCAGCATCCATACTATTACAGAAATCCATATCTTAGTCCGTATAATTATAACAATTCATATTACAGAAATATTCCAAACTCTAATTTAAGCAATTTGGAAAAATATGCGATGAGAAAATGTTATTCTAATGAAAGTGATATTTCGCGTCTGGAAAGACTGGAAAGCTTGGCTTTTGGCTCAATACAAGATGGGGACATTGTTACAAGATATAAAAATGTCGAGAATGCTATATTATCAAGGCCACAAAATAACTATAGACGGTCAATATTAAACACAATCGGAAATTATTTTTCAGGTCAAGCAACAGGTATCACTCCAAGCTTTATGCCTAACTATTCAACAGGAATGTACAATAGTTATACTCCAGGATTCAGTGGCTCAAGAATAGACCAGTTTTCAAACGGTATATTTGGTGGGGGATATAGAGTTATAAACGAGAATTTTAGCTCCGGAAATAGTGTAAAAATACTGGATTAACATCTAAAATAATCCTCAGGGTAATTTGTAGAAGATGTTTTGATTTCGTAATATTCATTCTTATCAATGTTAATACCCATGTTTTTGGTGCTTCTTGAAAACTATTTTCTCTTTTTACCACTTTGAGGTTTCTTATTTTCCATAACTAATGATTTCATTATTATCGCCAACCTGCACAATAGTTGGTTTATGATTTTTAATTTCGTCTTCTGTCATTTGCGCATAGGTAACAATAATAATTTTATCACCGGTTTGGACTTTTCTTGCAGCAGCACCGTTTACGCAAAAACATTTAGAACCTTTTTTCCCTTTTAATGCATAAGTTTGAAATCTTTCACCATTATTAATATCAAGGATTTCTACTTTTTCCCACTCTCTAATATTTGCTTTTTCTAAAAACTCCTCATCGATTGTTATTGAACCGACATAGTTTAAATTTGAGTCCGTAATAGTAGCTCTATGTATTTTAGCGTGTAAAAATTCAAATAACATATTTATATTTCCTCTTAACTTCATGCTATCACAAAAAAAAATTACATAGCTGATTAATACAAAACATTTTAAAATCAGTTAATATTATCATTAGGAGGGAATTTATATGATAGATCTATTTATACTTGAGACATGTCCTTATTGTAAAAAAGTGATGGAATATATGGATGGTCACAATATTAAATACAGAAAAATAAATATTGCAGATGAAGCATCTGAGGAGTCATTAATAAAAATAGGTGGGAAACGACAAGTACCTTTTATGGTTGATCATGATAGAAATATCCAAATGTACGAATCAAGTGATATTATCGAATATGCAAAAACTCTTCTTTAATAATAAGACAACTCCTGCTTAAAATAAGCAGGAGTATTTGAAAGGACATTTATATTTTTGTTCCGCAATAAATTTCTTAGTTGATTTTTAACAGACTACAGCAAGTTTAGTGCTATCTGTGGCTGTTGGTTAGCTGTTGATAACAATGTTGCTGTTGATTGTTGCAAGATTTGATACTTAATGTAGTTAGAAGATTCTTTTGCTACATCAGCATCTATGATTGTTGATCTTGATTCAATCAAGTTTTCTCTTTGAACGTCAGTAGCTGCTATTGCAGAATCTAATCTGTTCATATAAGCACCAATTTTGGTACATCTTAAAGAGATATTTTCGATAGCTTTATCAATATTATCGATAAATGCACGTGCAGAGTTATCGTTTCTGTAGATTGCATTACACATTGCTTCAATTGTCAGTTTTCCCGGTTGGATTGTAGCACTTGTAGATGAACCATCATATACAATTGCTCCAGTTTCAGCCAAGGTTGCAGCTAAAGCTGATTGATAATACCCAGGCATATACACAGGATCAGCTCCTGGTGGCAACACGTTGCCATCAGCATCTGTTAATTCACCATTTGAATTAATATAACGAGCTTGGTAAATGTATCCGTTTTCTACGTCTTTGTCAGCTTTTGCTTTCAAATTCAAATATCCGGGTTTATCCTCTGTTGATAAATCAGAAGCAGCTGAATTGAAGCCCATAACGATAGTTGACATAGCACTTTTAAACAAGAACGAATCCATACTGATTACGCATCTTTGGTTTGAGTAGAGACCAACTTGCAAGTTAATATCATCTTTTCTGGAACCATCTAATAAATTCATGCCGTTGTAATCTGAGATTACACATAAACGGTTGATTTCATCCATTCTTTGTATAACTTCAGTTTTGAGTGAGTTCAATGAAGATGAACCATAAGTTCCGTTCGCAGCTTGCATAGTTAAGTCACGAATTCTTTGTAAATAACTGTTGATGATATCCAAAATACCTTCTTGGGTGGTTAACATATCTAAACCCATTTGAGCATTTGTTTCAATGATATCATAACCATTAATTTTGGCTTCCATTGCTTTGGCTACTGAATAGCCGGCAGCGTCATCTCTGGCAGAGTTTACCCTGAAGCCTGTGGATAATCTCTCCATTGCGGTGTTCATACCTTGAGTTGCATCTCTAAGGTTTTTTTGACAGGTCAATGACGCCAAATTCGTGTTGATCGTAATTGTTGATGTTGACCCCATAATAAATTTCCTTTCAAATTTTTTATTTGCCTTTCCCCATGATTTACGGCACGCAAAAAATAAACTTTACAACTTTAGTATAACAATCCTCCATATGTATTAGATATCACCTGAAAAGTATTGATTTTATTGAGTTTTGAAAATTGGGAATTTTTAACTTTTTACAAGAAATACTACTTTATGTACATTCAATTTCTAACTTTAGTATGATTCTATAACTAAAGTTATAGAAAACGCATGTCAAAAATTTATTCAAATTTTTCAACAAAATATATATTTTGATGTGTTGGTAGGAATTCCCTCTCCTAGGGGGAGGGTGCCTGAAAGGCAGGAGGGGGTTTTACTATTTTTTTTATCTATGTGCATTTTCTTTTCTTTTTTTGCAATGTAAAGAAAAGAAAACGCA
>JAKSUP010000129.1 GCA_024408905.1 bacterium | reverse complement strand
ATAGCAACCTACGGTTGCAAGACAGAATGGATATTGCAGACATTCTGTCTGCACTTTTTGGCTCGCTAAGAAACGCTCGCCTTTTTTCACCCCGAGCGTCATTTAGCGAGGGTAAGTGTGCAAACCGAAGGTTTGCAACTATCATTTGGACAATTCACCCGAAGGGTGATGTGAGCCTATTGGGGTTTTCTCTTTCTTTGGGGGCACTTCTTTCTCTTTTGTTCATAAGGTAAAAGAGAAAGAAATGCCCAAAAGAAAAATCAATACAATTTAATTCAACAAAATATCTATTTTGTTGAATAGTAAAATTAATTATTAAGAAATGTAACAATTAACTTAAAGCCTGAAATCGTCTTAATTATAAATACTTTATATATATGTAAGATAGAATTAGGATATAAGTAAGATGAGCAACGAAGTTAAAAATAGCTATCTATTAAACAATATGAACCTAGGTTCTCTTACTTCTTGTGGTTCAATGAACACTTTTGGTTGTGGCTGTGGTTTTGGCAACCTTAACCCTATTTCTATTTTTATGGAATTACATAATGAAAAACAAGCAACCGGCAGAATTTCTTGTGCAACTAAACAAAAATATATAGAATTTTTAGGTGGCGTTGCCGTTGGTAAAATCGTTAATGGTGCCGTAAACATTGTAAGGAATTTATTCTATACAATAGGTTCATTGGTAAGCGATGCTATTGCAGAAGCACAAGCACAAAGACAAGAAGCTAACCAATTACGTAAAGATGCTGAAGCTGAAAACAAAAAATTAGCAAAATCAATTACAAAAACTAATAATGAAATTGAACAAAACATAGAAGTTGTACAAGCTAACCAAGAAGCTTTAGAAGCAAGACAAGAAGAAATCCGAGCACAACAAGAAAAAATTAACGAAACAGTTGACAAAATAAACGAATTAAAAGCACAACTAAAAGATGCTAGTCCTGAAAAACAAGCTGAAATACTTAACCAAATACAAGGACTTTCTGCTATGATATCAACTCTTGTTGCCAGTATCGCTGATATTAACACAGAAATTGGTAAATTAGAAAAAAATGTAGCGAGAAGTATTAAAAATATTAATAATGCACAAGCAACTGCTGAAGCAGTTCAAGCTACAAGCGAAGAAAATATAGCAAACTTTGAAGCAAAAGCATACGAGGCAACAGAAAAAGCTAACACCGAAGGATATAAAGCACAATTAGACACTGAACAAGCTGCAGCATTAGACGCTGAAGCAGCAGTTGCAAGTACAAATGTAATTACAGCTGCGGCTGGTGTGAAACTTAAAGCTGCTGCTAAAGAACATAGAGCAGCAGCTAAAACAAGACTTACTGGTAAAGTCAGAAACATAGCTACAATTGCTCAAGGCATCGGTAAAATTGAATCAAACTCAGCATTAGTCGATTACTTCAAAACAGCAGTTGGTGGAGCATTAAGCACATTCGAAAGTTGCATCGGTGGTTGGAACGAATCATTAACATCTACAATTGAAAGTATCGGTTCATTTGCAGAAGTCGCTACACAAAATGGACAGTTAAGAGAAGCTGTAACAAAAGATTTAAACAACTTAGAACCTACTGAAGAATCTAATAAAACTCAACAACCAACAGAAGGACAAAATAATAATCCACCTATCGAATTACAAACCCCAAAAATTGAAATAAGAAAATTCGGCATTTAATAAATTAAAAACAAATAGAAAAGACCTCATAAAATTTGAGGTCTTTTTATTTGTTTAAACATTGACACTACATATGCGTTTGTGTTGTAATAATAAGAGGGATAGACGTATAAATACTTCACAGAAGGAGAACTCTATGCAATGGTTTAAAGCACCACCAAAAGTTTATTTTAAAAGGGGAGCTACTGATTTAGCATTACGCATTTTGAAAGGTAAAAAGCGTGCTTTTATCGTAACTGACAGGTACTTATTTAACTCAGGTGCTATATATAACGTCACATCTATTTTAGATGAACTTGATATTGATTTTCAAATATTTTTTGATATCAAACCGGATTCTACGATGGAAATCATAGAAGATGCTATGGCTATCCTTAAACCGTACGAGCCTGATTTAATCATAGCGCTCGGTGGTGGCTCTCCAATAGATACAGCAAAATTTTTATGGTTATTGTACGAGCAACCTGATGTTGATTTATCAGAAATAACTCTCAAATTTGTTGATATAGAAAACGGAATAAATAAAATTCCGTCATTAGGAAATAAAGCCTCATTAGTTTGTATACCGACAACATCGGGCTCAGGCTCAGAGGTTACACCATTTACAATTATCAAAGATAATGAAAAGAATATAAAATACGCAATTGCAGACCAATCATTGACACCGAACATTGCAATTGTTGACCCGAATTTTGTCGATAGTATGCCAAAAGGTTTAACTTCAGCTTCAGGAATGGATGCCTTAGTTCACGCATTAGAAGCTTATGTTTCTTGTATGTCAACAAACTTTACGAATTCTAACGCACTTGAAGCAACAAAGCTTATATTCAGATACCTTGAACGCTCATACAACGAAGGGAAAAACGATCCTCTCGCAAGAGAAAAAATGCATTACGCATCAACTATTGCGGGGCTGGCTTTCGCAAATTCATTTATCGGGATTTGCCACCCAATGGCACACCAATTGAGTGCAGCATTTAATATGCCACACGGAGTATCAAAGGCACTACTTTTGAGACAAATAATTAAATATAATTCAAAAGAACTCTTAAAATACAATACTGATAGTTTTGCATCCTTTCATAGCGTTAAAGCAAAATATGGTCAAGTCGCAGATGAGCTTGGACTTGGCGGAAACTCAGATGATGAAAAAGTTGAATTATTAATTAAAGCAGTAGATAACTTGATGACATCTATACAGCTTCCAAAATCCCTGAAAAGCCTCGGGATTAAAGAAGAAATATTTATGGAAAAGGTTGATGAATTGACAAATTCAATAACCAGCATTGTTGAAAAATGTATAAAACCTTATGATAATTTTGCTCAAGACATAAAGCAGATATACATAGATGTTTATAATGGTAATATCTAAAACAATTGAAAAGAGGGGAAAATGGTAGATATAAGACCTGAATTTATAGAACAAGCACTACAATTAACAAGAAACGCAGAAGTTTTACCCGGTGGAGTAAATGAATTGGCGATTAAATTGCAACACGCTCATGATACAAATACTCCGTTAAGAATTAAGCTTGGTATGGACCCAACAAGACCTGACTTGCACCTTGGTCATACTGTTGTTATGAGAAAATTAAGAGAATTTCAACAAATGGGACACCAAATTGTTCTTCTTGTTGGTGGTGCTACAGCTATGATAGGGGATCCGTCAGGAAAATCAGAAACTCGCCCTGCTCTTACTAAAGAACAAGTAGAAGAAAACGCTAAAACATATTTTGAACAAATGTCAAAAGTTTTGGATACATCAAAAGCAGAAGTCAGGAATAACGCTGATTGGCTACATTCTATGTCATTTACAGAATTACTAAAACTGGCATCACAAGTTACAGTTGCTCAAATGATGACACGTGATGATTTTGCAAAAAGATACGCTGATGGCAGACCAATCGCTATCCATGAGTTTTTCTACCCACTTATGCAAGCTTATGACTCTGTTGCAATAGATTCTGACATAGAACTCGGTGGAACTGATCAAAGATTTAACACGCTTTTAGGTCGTGATATTCAAGCAGCATACGGCAAAAAATATCCTCAGCTTGTTATGATGTTACCTTTACTTGAAGGTACAGACGGCGTTGTAAAAATGTCAAAAACATACCCTGAACATTGTATTTCGTTGACAGATAGTGCAAAAGATATGTTCGGCAAACTTATGAGTATTCCTGATACTTTGATTACACGTTATTATTCATTATTAACAGATATCCCTCAAGCTGAGCTTATTGAAATGGATAAAAATATTGAATCAAATTCAATAAATCCACGTGATTTAAAGATGAAACTTGCCCATATGATAACAGAAGAATACCACGGTCGTGACGGAGCAGACAAAGCACAAGAAGATTTTATAAACGTAGTATCCAACAAGGGAATACCTGATGATATTCAAGATGTTAAGATTGATAATGAAATCGGGATTTTAGACTTGCTTGTAAATTTGAATTTTGTACAAAGCAAAGGTGAAGCAAAACGCCTTATTCAAGGTGGCGGTGTAAAACTTGAAGGAGAAAAAATCTCTGATATGGGTTATGTTGTAACCCCAAACTTAAACAAAGTTCTTCAAGCCGGTAAAAGAAAATTTGCCAAGTTGGTATAAATAACAATACCCTCGCCCAACGGGAGAGGGATAGGGTGAGGGGTTAATCCAAAATGATATATAATAATATTTTAGATTTAATTGGGAATACTCCTATTGTCAAATACAGTGACAATATTCTTTTAAAATTGGAATATTTTAACCCATCAGGCTCAATAAAAGATAGGGCATCTTTTTCTATGCTTAATGAAGCTATTAAACGTGGTGATATTGATAAAGATACCGTAATAATAGAACCTACAAGTGGAAATACAGGAATCGGGCTTGCAATGGTATGTGCAGTATTAGGATTAAAACTTATTATCTGCATGCCGGAAAATATGACGGAAGAACGCAAAAAAAGTATTTCTGCTTGATATTGAAGATATATCTAATCCTACAATCATTTGAGAATTAAAGATTCCTGGCTATTCTACATATTTGCATCCTTAAAAAAAAAAAAAAAATTGAATTCAGTATTTAATTTGATTATGATATTCAACAACT
>JAKSUP010000128.1 GCA_024408905.1 bacterium | reverse complement strand
TTATGTAATATACACGGTTTGTGGAGGAATAAAAATGATTAGTAATAATATTAATGAAATATTGAATGAGCAGATTAATAAGGAATTTCATTCAGGATATCTTTATCTTTCAATGTATGCAAAAATGAAAGAAATTGGTTTAAGTGGTATTGCAGCTTGGCTTAAAAATCATGCAAAAGAAGAAGTCGAACACGGTTTAAAAATCTTTGATTATTTAATCGATTGCAATAGTTTTGTAACACTAAAACAAATTAAAATGCCGGAATTTGAATATGAAGGAGTAATTTCGGTTTTTCAAAATATTTATGAACATGAGCAATGTATTACCCGTGCAATTATGAATGTTGCAAAAATTGCAGAAGATGAATGTGACAGAACGACATTAAATTTTATCGATTGGTTTATTGAAGAACAAATTGAAGAAGAAGAAATCGTTAAAAATATAATTAAACGTCTTGAAATCTTTGGTGAAGACAAAGTGGCGCTATTTTTAATAGACAGAGAATTGGGTGATAGTGTAAAAAACTAAAACTATTTTCTCAAATTGAGAATTGCTTGTGCTTGTTCTGATGTCAATAGTTTAGGGCCACCAAGAATTTGCGTATTTAAAACTACTTGTGCATATGATTCTGCAAGTTCAAGTTTTAAATATGCATCTTCAATTGTTTTACTGCCAACAATAAAACCATGATTTTCCATTAAAACGGCATCATATTCATCAAAAAATTTTGCTGTATTTTCAACCAATTCCATTGAAGACGGTAGTGCATATTCAGCCAAAGGAATTCCTCCGAAATAAAAAACATTTTCTGCCATAATTGATGACATCAAGTCTTTTCCTGCTGATGCAAATGTACTTAAATATGGCGCATGAACATGTATTATATAATTTATATCCGGTCTTTTTTTATAAATTCCAATATGCAGAAACTTTTCGCTTGACGGCTTTTTACCTTTTTCTAAAGAATTCCCGTCAAAATCTGTGTAAACAATATGTTCGTTTTTTAAATATCCGTTAGCTGAACCGGAAGTTGTAATTAACATTCCTTCTTTGTATCTTGCAGAGATATTACCGGAATAGCCGGGGGTATAATTTTTTATGCCACATAACTTCCCATATTCAATTATTTCTTTTGTTATATTGTTCTTATTACAAAACATCTTCTGCCGTTCTAATATTTTCTACTTGTGCATACTGTAAATTATTTTGTGATGTAGGCGCTCCGTACGTCGTTGTTTTTTTATTGTTATTATTGTTATTTTCTGCTTTTTTATCTTGCTTGATTTCCATTTTCTGATATTCAACATTCAAGCCTTTAGCATCCAGCATCATATCAACCATACAATTCAGAGTTTGTCGGACAAAATCATAACCAACGCTGAATTTTAAATCGTCAGGACCGACTGTAATATAAAAAGCACTTTCGTTTAGTTTTTCTTTTGTTGGTGAATCACTGGACAAACATACAGAACCAAACCATGCTAAAGTTAAGAATCTGTTAATTCTGAAATACTCTCTAATAAATAAGTTTTGTTTACCATAACGATATGCATCAAAAGCTCGCATTGGAGTATGGTCATCATAAGCTGAGAAATAGTAGCTTATGTCTTGCATCCATCGTTTGTACTGAGTGTGTACACTAGGTGCAATCCTTCCGATAACTTGTGTATCTCCAGTTCCATATAATGCAGCAGAAAAAGCAGTGATTATACCAAATTGGAAAGATGTCATTTTTTCAATATTTTCACGAGAATACAATTGTTGTGTTGCTTGTGCCATATATCTGAAACGTGGGGTTTGAGTATCTCGTCCCTTAATGTTTTCGTAATTGTTATCAAAATCTAAGTCATGGAAGAAACCTGCATCAATACGATGACGATATGTTGAACGCTGTCCTTCTAATAAAAAGTTATTAGATGAATACTCTTTTTGGTAGACCAATTCTGCACCATATTTTGGACGACGACGACCTAGAAACCATTCATCTATGTAGTCATTAACGCCATAATGTAATGTTAAATTGTCATCTAACTTTTGAATACCGTTTAAAAGAAATTTATTTTGAACAGTTGAATAACCTGCCTGAGTACGGTTCGTACCACTGTTAAATCTTCCTAAAGCACCAATTCCGAATCCACTTTGGTAATTCAAAGTCGGCATAAGTTTAAATACTGAGCCTTTTGGCAGTTCAAAAACAAAACCGGGGCCAGTATAAACACCTAAACCTCTGTATGAACCAACTTCCCATATATTTGTTTCTACGTACTCGTGATACTTGTTTGTATAAAATTTAACAGCAGGAACTTTCAATACTGTTTTATTTTTAACAAGCATGTTAAATTTTTTAAATGAAATAGTTTCTAAATCACCCTTTTGATTAATTTTTATTTCTTTTGTTTTTACTTTGACTAAACCTTTTTCAATTTCATCAGTTAATTCTTCTCCCGGTGGAACAATCATTCTGCGAATTCTTGGCCCACTTGTGCCTGCAGTATTGTAATGTATTGGCATTGACTTGTCGACAGACATTGTGCCTTCTTCTAAACTCATTTTATCGCCATATACATAACCTTTTTTAGACCTAATTGTAATAGATTTATCTTCAGATACCGGATTTTCTATTAATCCGTTTTCTTCATTCATATCAATAAAGATGTAGTCACCTGTAACAACATGAGAGCCTTTGTGAATACTGACATTTCCGGTTGCAGTTATGGTGTTATTTGCTCTGTCATATATTATGGTGTCAGCTTTAACGATTGTTCCTTGAGTAACAAAATTAACAACAGCATGACCTCTGGCATTGATTAAATAATTAGGTGTATCGTAATCAACGTCATCACAATCCAAAATGATTTCATCTGTCATTTTAGGTTTTTGATCTCTGTCTTTTAAATGAAGAAATCCTTTTGATACTTTTTTTGTTTCATCTGCCGATACTTCATCTGCTTCGAAACCATCAGGGGACATATTTTCATCAAAATCATCTTTAATTTCTTTTGAAACATATTCAGAAGTTTCAACATCTCCCACATATACATCATTTACGACAGGAGCTTTTTTTGCATTACGATGATCTGTAATTTTTTCTTTTACTTTTACACGAAGTAACTTGATTGGTGGTGTAGATTTAGAGTTATCGATAGTATCTGTCGTAGATCGTCTGCTTTGTGATGTTATAGGATCAGGTATGCGTGTTGTGGAAGGCATAAAAAACGGATCACTTGGCTTGTCGATTGTTTCATCAAACATATCACCTGACCAAGATGGTAAAGCCATAAATAATAATATTCCAAGTATATAAATAAATTTGTTTTTCATCATATTCCTATATATAGTTTAGTGGATTATTAGGTTGTCCGTTTACCCTAACCTCGAAGTGACAGTGTGGACCTGTGCTGTATCCTGTTGTTCCTTCGTAACCCAATACTTGACCTTTGTTTACCTTTTGTCCTTTCGCAACAGCTATAGAACTCATGTGTGCATACAATGTTGTTACAGGCTTACCATTTATTATACCATGCTCAAGAATAACAACTTTTCCATATCCACCATACCAACCTGAGTAAATTACTTTGCCGGTGTTAGAAGCTCTGATTGCACCCATGTTAGGCCCACCGATATCGACTCCGGAGTGGAAAGAACGACTGTTGAATATTGGATGTGTTCTCCAGCCAAAAGGAGATGTTATGCGTCCGGCTATTGGTTTTACAAAACCTCCTGATGCTACAACTACACCATTATCTTTTGCCGTGGTTTTATTAATATACGAACCTATGCTCTTGGATTGCTTAGCAAGTTCATTTTCTGCTTTTTGGTATGCAACTCTATCTGTTCGCAACTTATTAATCATAGTATTATTCTTTTTAATGGCATTTTGAATATAAGCTTTTTGAGAATTCATTGAAGCATAAGATCTTTCAAGATTGCGTTTGCGAGTTTCAATTGAATATTTTAAATCAGCAATTTCTTTTGCTTTTCTTCTTGCAGTTTCCATTCTATTAATATCATCCCGCAATATAATTTCTTGATAATGCACTCTGTCTACCAACATATTAATATCTTGTGAGCTGAGTAGCATTTCAACAAAGCCTTTACGTTGGAGCTTGTAAATATTTCTGATGTGGTTAGCTAATATAAAATTCAATTCATTGTACTCACTTGAGGCCTTGTTTAGTCTGGATTGCAAGCCGACAAGGTCATTTTCTGCATTTGCAATTTGCTTTTGCGAATTATTTAATGTTGTATTCGCATTTTCTAATTTTTGTTGGTTCTTATACAGCTTATTTGTTTCAACATTTTCCAGCCATTTCAAATGATTGATTTTTGCTCTAGTTTGGCGTTTTTTTGTTTCTATATCTGTTGTAGCATTACAAGACAAACACCCGACGGTGTTTACTAAGATTGCTAAAAATATTAATATGTTTAATATCTTTTTTAAAGACACTACTATCTCCCGTTAAAAAGTAGTGGAAGCAATGACAAACCTATCATCCATATTAAAAATGTAACAGTAATAATACCAATTATAGCTTTTTTATGTTCTCTAAAAAATTCCATCTACACCTCTCCTAACATAATAATACAAAACCGTCTGTGAGGCAATTTTGTTACATTAATTTTAATATAAAAGTTTTAAAATTAAAAGTAAAAAAGCAACAAAAGTACATTTTGTTGTGTTTAGTTTTTTAATATGTCGCTTTCTTGTACCGACAAGAAAGCGACGGAAAGAAACTCCCGACACGAATTGCGTTCGCACGAGAATATAAGCTGTTCAACCCAAGACAAGCAAACTCGG
>JAKSUP010000127.1 GCA_024408905.1 bacterium | reverse complement strand
TGTAATCATATGGTATAAAGATATCACGTGAACTTTTGTTCTGAACTTCTTCCAAACCATAAGCATTAATAAACTGTTGATCAAGTTGCAGTTTATATTTACCCGGAGCCAAACCTGATATATAGAATTCTCCGTCATAACCTAGTGTTGAATAACTAACTTCGTTACCTTCTTCATCAAGTAATACAACAATAAAGTCGTTAATTGGTAAGTTTCTATCAAAATCATCAGTAATATCGAGTCTGCCTGAAACACTGCCAACAGTACTTATCATAGGAATTTCAAATGTTGTGGTTTGACCACCGTTTATTCTGATTGTCTTAGTTATAATATCATTTGTAGCAGGAGCAACTGTAATAGGCAAATTCTTCATATCTATGTTGACTTTATAGATACCTTCTTCCAAACTTGTTGAGCTTGCTCTGCCTCGTTTATTTGTTATAAATGTATCGCCTGCCCAGCTTGCATTAAGTTGTACATTTTTTACAGGAATATCTATTTTCTTGTCATACATACCGTTTTTATTTACATCAACAAATGCTATAGCTTCAAAGATACCTCTGTTCAAATCTTCCGTACCGACAGACTTGAAGCCATGATTAAATACTTGGAATGCATCATTGAATGTAAAGTTAACTGAGTGACGGTTTGTGTCAGGCGTAAACATATTATCAATAAAGTAACCACTGTATTTAGAATATTGATAAGATAATGTTGCTGTTTGACCGGAACGAGAACGGTGAGAAATACTTGCACCCAAATCACTTCCTGATTGTCCGTAATATCTCAGACCCCAGTTAAGCCCAAGTGTCCAGTTTTTCCATGTAGGGAACACGTAGCCAAATCTAAATATATTATATCCGTTTTTATATGAAGAGGTTTCATATCTTGTAAAACTGTGTCCAAGGGTAAATCTACCCAAGTTATGCGGGATTGGAGTTGTTATTTGTTGATATATATCACGGTATTTTGAGAAATAGTTTCTGTTATCTTCTGATGAAACATAATATTGTGTGTCATAAGAATTTTCTCTATAACCAGCACTGACTGTTGCCCATTTGCCTATATCTCTAGTAGCACTTCCGTCATAGAAATAGTTTTTGTTTTTACCAAAATCATTTTCACCTTGTTTATAATATCCTGTAAAGTTCAAATTTGCCACTTTAGGGATTTTAGTTGCTGCATGAACAGTAGCTTCATCAAATGTGATTTTTCCACCATCATAGCGTTGGTTAAGGTTAGAATAATATCTGCTATAGCTACCACCAACACTTGTACTGTTGAATGATAAATTTGCACTTGCCTTACCACCTGTTCTATCATTTTTAGAAGTAGAATCAGAACTTGCTATATAAAAATCTTGTGAAGAATGGAAAGCATCTAATTTTGCACTTACTTTTTTAGGTTTTAAAATGCCTAAACTAAATTTTGAAAGGTCTTTTTCGTATTCACCACTACCTTTTGCAATATAGCCCAGACGAGTTTGGCTTTCTCTTATATCGTGAGAAACACTGCCACCAACTGTTGCAATAGCTTTTAATCCTTCGATTTTATCACTTTTCCAGTCAACACTATTTAAAGTTGTAGCACCTTCCAAGTAGTTAACACTTTTTTGTGTACCTGATACCAATAAAGTATCGTTGGTTGGAACTCTATATATTACGCTTGAGCCATTTTTTTCATATAATTTATCTGCAGTTAACTTAGATTCAAAAGTTGTATTATCAGACAAACCTTTTTGATAATATCCACCGGCCGTTACCTTTTTGTTATTACCACGATAGATTTCTTGTCCTTCTCTGAATAATCTGTCCTGATAACCCCAAACACCGGCATAAGCTGAACCTCTTTGTTCATCCTTGAATGGTTTATCATTTCCGTATATGTTATATTTTTCTTCTCTGATTACTTCTGTCGTTCCATCTTCATTCACTTCTTCTATTCTTAAATAAGTAACAGGGTTAGGAAGTTGAACATCTTTTAACGTATAATAACCTGCATAAGTACTGATTGTAATAGGGTCTTGGCCATTTGCAATTACACAAACCAAACTTGTTGGTTTTACATAGCCGTGTATATCATGTGGGTCTTCTCTATTATAATCGTAGTTCCAAATTTGCGCACCAAAAATATTCGTACCAATTGCTGTATCGTCATGAGTACGTCCTGTAACTCTACCTAATTCGTACCAATATGTTTTGTCATTTTTCTTGTCAGTAAATTTGTTTGCATAAGTTGCAGTAACACCACTGAACATAAACGGTTTTGTACGATAATGAGATTCCGTTGCGGCAATCCTATATTTACCACCCATAATGTTACCACTTGCACTTAATTCTGTATTTCCTGCAAAGGTATTATTAGTATCGCTGTATGTTGGTGTTGATGTACCCATATAGTCATTCATCATATTTGAACGTAAACCGATGGTATTTAAGGTTATTTTTCCGGGTTTTTTAGGAGATATTACGTCTTGATATGCATGAGGACCTTTATCATCTGCTGTTAATAAGTTATTACTTGCTAAAAGCGGGATATCGCGATTAACTGTTGCCTTAATAGCTAGGTTTTCAAAATCTGTTTCAATTTTTACATCAAAGATTTTTTCTGCAACATCAGCAGAAATGTATGCTTCATTAAATATGCCTTCCATAATCCCTTGGGTTAAGAATATTGCAGGAGTTTTAGTTAAAGGATAATCTTCTACAAAGACACCATTAAGATTAATTACACCATCTTTCCCGTCATGGGTTTTGAACGAAATCATTTTATCAACACGGTTTGCTGTGTATTGAATTTTAAATATATCAGCCAATTGTTTGAATGGAACAAGGATTTTAGAGTCATCAGTAATAACAATTTCTATGTCTTGATATGCTCTATCGTTAACATTGACATAAGAAATTGTAGATTGACTAGCCAGTGCAATTCCTGTGAGGTTTGCACTAATTAATGCCATTATTAGTAATTTCTTTACTCTATTTAACATTTTCTCTCTTTTTTCCGTTTCTAAACTGAAACGGCGGGGTAGAATATTTCTATACTACTTTTCTTTGTTCCACTCTCAAACTATCCATAGCTTGGTCTATTTAACTTTCATTCACTTTGTGGCATCCATTGCCTTAAATCTATTTAACCTTGTTGTTATATTGTTCTATTTAACTCTTTGGAGTTGCAGTAACCATAATTGTAGTTTTGTATGTACCTTCTTCATCCTGACCGGCATTATATGTTCCCGGAATTGGAGAAGCTTGAATTGTAAAAGTTAATTCTGCAGAATCTCCATCATTAGTTTTTATTACATAACAATCACCAAATGACTTAAAATTAGGTGTATAAGTTGCTGTCATCGGAGATGTTATAGACGCTGACGTTGGGTATGCAATAACATTACTATTCATATCATTACCTTGTTTTGCATTTTCAACATCTGTTGTTGTCGGAGGATTTAGAACATGTGCAAAAAGAATTGCACCATTGTTGCCGAATGCTGAAACACTTCCGGATCCATCTGTTATCTGTGACCTCAAGGTGAAATCGTAGTCATCATCTGTTCCGTTAGTCGTAATACTGTATTTTATATACATAGGTTGTTCCATTATTCCTGTCGCAGGATTAATAGATGTACTATCAAAAAAATCTGTTTCAGAAACTGCAATGGTTGCAGGAACAGATAATAAAATTATCTGTTCTGCATCCTCTGCATAAGTTTTTACCGTACACGCCGTTACGGTTAAGAAAAGTATTAATAATTTTAATAAATTTCTTATTTTCATTGTATTACCTTACTATATTTCACTATGTGACATTGTAATTGTTGCCTTGTATGTACCATTTTCATCTAATGTTGAGAATGATTTATTCCAAGGTCCTGTAGCACCTGCGTATGTGAAATTATAAGCACCGTTGTCAATAGTGTATGCAATGTTACCTTTTGTAGCATCAGCTACACCAGCAGGAGTATGTGCGCCTGTTTTGTCTACAGGGAATTTTGTTTCATCAAAAGTAAATTGAATACCAATTACGTTTGGTGACGCTGTTTCATCTGTACCTGTTATAGCTCCTGTTACAGCAGATTGATCGATATCACTTGCATATGTTTCATTTGCAAATGCTATTACGCATTTTCCTGAAGCACCTGAAGTGTATCCACCTAATGCAGGTAAACTATTAGCTGTTTTAGCAGTTAAATATACTACATCACCTTTTACATTTGTTACAACTTTAAATTTCGGACTCATAGATTTGTTTAAAGTAAAAGTTGTGTAATCTGTTGCAACTGATGTTGGTTCAACTGCATCATTAGTACTTAGATCCGTAATATTGATGTACGGACTAATAGTCATTGTAAAATCATGTTGAACAGAATCTGTTCCTGTTGTCCCTGCAGCCATTGCAGCTGGTGTAAGCATTGCTGCAAATAGTGCGATTGGTAATAGTTGTTTGATTTTCATAGGGGTAAACCTTCCTTTCTTTTGTTTTTTGTACTACTACATTTCACCTTGTATATTTATTTTTGTTTCTTTTTTCATTGTTTTTAGTTTTCCGTCCAAATCGTCATAGAAAACTACTGCTCTTAAACTGTATTCGCCAAACGGTACATCTTTTGTATCGATTTTTGTTCTGGCTATATAGTAATTGCCACATGCGACAACTTTACTATCCATAGGAATTTCTTTTAAGAGTTTCTTACCGTTAAAGATTTGTAATTTACCGTTGTATCTGATTTTAGAATTGCCTTTTGATAAAATTTTCATCTCATCATATTTCCCGTCTTTTTCTTTGACAATATTTAGATATTCAATTTCACCAA
>JAKSUP010000126.1 GCA_024408905.1 bacterium | reverse complement strand
AATCTGTTATTATATGTAAAATCAATAAGTTTGCTTCTCTCAAGGACCAGTCCTCATCTGAAGACTCTGTCAGAGTTCTTAGAAGAGAACTTACAAGCTTCTTCTATGAGCTATATAAAGTCATATTCTTTTAAAAAGTTGCCTAATTCCGGTCAAATGTTACAGAATTTTTACATGCTTAATGAAGTAAAGAATATGTAAAGGCTTATAAAACTTATGTTACACTAGATATGTAAGGAATTAACAAAATTTGTGTAGGAGGAGATTTTATGATACCTATTTTAGATTCAAAAAGACAATATGCAAAAATTGGTGCTGAAGTTGAAAAAGCTGTGTGCGAAGTTCTACGTTCAGGACAATATATTCTTGGCCCAAATTGCAAAGCTTTGGAAGCTGAACTTGCTAAATATATCGGATGTAATTATACAGTAGCATTGAACTCAGGTACTGATGCATTACATTTGGCATTAAGAGCATTGGATATAGGCGCAGGTGATGAAGTTATAACAACTGCATTCACATTTGTTGCTACAACAGAAGCTATAGGTATTGTTGGTGCAAGCCCTGTTTTTGCAGATATTGACCCTGATACATTCAATATCGACCCTGCAAAAATTGAAGCTCAAATTACACCAAGGACAAAAGCTATTATACCGGTTCACTTATACGGTCAGCCTTGCGATATGGATGCAATTATGGATATTGCAAAACGCCATAATTTATACGTAATTGAAGATTGCTGTCAAGCTATCGGTTCAACATATAAGGGCAAAAAGGTTGGTACATTCGGTGATATCGGATGTTATAGTTTCTATCCAACCAAAAACCTTGGCGGTATGGGCGATGGTGGCTTGATTACCGTAAACTCTGAAAACTTAAAGAATAGAATTGTTGCTTTAAGAAATCACGGTGGCGCTGTCAGATATTACCATGATGAAATCGGTGTAAACTCTCGTTTAGACGAAATCCAAGCAGCTATTTTGAGAATTAAATTGAACTATATTGATGAATGGAATTCATTAAGACGCGAACATGCTTATACATATAACGAATTATTTGCAGGCTGTTCTGATATTCAAACTCCTAAGGAATTATCTGATACATATTGTGTTTATCACCAATATACAGTTAAAATCCCAAATAGAGATAATATTCATAAAGCTTTGCAAGAAGCAGGAATCGGTGCAATGCTTTATTATCCTGTACCATTGCACTTGCAAAAAGTTCACGCTCATCTTGGGTTTACTAAGGGAATGTTACCTATTACCGAAAAGAATACTGAATTGGTTATTTCATTACCAATGTTCCCTGAATTGACTTTGGAAGAACAAAAAACAGTTGCTTCAACATTGATTAAATTGGTTGAAGAATCAAAAGTTTGTGCATAGGAAATTTACATTAAATAAATAAAGAGGATGCTTAAAAACTTGAGCATCTTCTTTTTTTATATGGTTAGTGTATATTTATAAAATAATTAACTCCTACCTCTCCTTTGGAGAGGATGTCAGCTTGCCTGACAGGATAGAGTGAATTCTTTCGAATTAAATTTATTTTACCCTCTCTGTCACTAAAGTGACATCTCCCCCAAGGGAGATAGATTTTCTACCTCTCCTTTGGAGAGGATGTCAGCTTGCTGACAGGAGAGGGTGAATTAAGATAAATATTTTTTTATAACTTCTATTACACCTTCAATATTATCCCAAATTTCATTATTCCAAAACCTTAAAACCTTATATCCTTGTTTTTCTAAATAAATAGTTCGGTTTTTATCATAGAATATATTATCAATTTCATTATGTTGTCCACCGTCAATTTCAATAATTAATTTCTTTTCTTCGCATAAAAAATCAACAATATATTCTCCTATTAAAACTTGTCGTTTAAATTTGTAGCCTAATAGCTTTTTTGCTCTGACAATATTCCAAAGTTTTACTTCTTGTTTTGTCATATTAGAACGCATATTCTTAGCTAAATTTATATTTTTAGAATTATAAAACATGTTTTAATCTTATCAAATTTTACCCTCTCTGTCACTAAAGTGACATCTCCCCCAAGGGAGATAGATTTTCTACCTCTCCTTTGGAGAGGATGTCAGCTTGCTGACAGGAGAGGGTGAATTCTTTCGAATTAAATGTATTTTACCCTCTCTGTCACTAAAGTGACATCTGTCTTGAATTTCTTCCACGCTCACAGAGTTTCGCATTTCGTGACTATGTCACTTGTATGCTCAATCTGTTCGCTATCCGACATAAATGTTGTACCGAAATCCAATCCCCTAAAAGGGGCAATAAAAGTTTTCTTTTGATTTTGATCAAAATCTGACACATCTACCCTTTACTTATTATTCACATAAAAAAAGGTCTGATTGAAAATCAGACCTTTTTTGCAGTTTTATTCACATTTTATGGTTTCTTTTGGTTGTTCCAAATTGTATCCCTTTGAACAACTATACCGTCTTTATCATATTTCGGTACAACTGTATAATCAAGAACCCCATCTTTCATTTGTTTGATTTTAATATCTCTGCCGGTTTTCTTATTAGTATATGTTATTTCTGCATCACTATCTCTACGGTACAAAACTTTACCACCCGAAGTATATTCTGCAGGGTAATACGTTGATATTTCAACATCAGTGTTATCATTTCCTTTTGTTTTATGCCATATGTTGCCATCATCAAAAGCCTGGGACACATAATCTCCTTTTTTACTAAAACAATCTCTTTGTATAAGTTTTCCATTTTCATCTTTATATTCAATTGTTTGTTTATCATAATTTGTGCCATCAATTGTCCATGTAACATCATGGTTTCTATAATGGCTTCTTTTTATAGAACCATCTTCTTTAAAATAAACAGTTTCTACATTGTCACCCCATCTTTTATCAGCGTTTTTAAAATAGTCAATACTTTCAGGCTTACCTGCTTTAAATGTTGTGTCTGATACAGCGTATTCCCTTTCCGGAGTATATTCAAACGGATGCTTTACAGCTTTTTCGTTTAGTTTGTTCAACTCATTTTGTAACGAATCACATTGTGCTTGCAGCGCATTTCTTTCTGCTTGCAGTGCTGCATTATCTTTTTCAAAGGTTGCGAGTTTTTTCCTTTTTCCTATAATACTCGGAATAAGTATAGAAAGACCTAAACCACCGACTCCGCCTACTGACAAAGCTACTTTTTGTACTTTTGATAAACCGCTTATTGCAGCTTTAACTGTTTGAATGTTAACCATAATTTTCTCCTTTTCCTTTTTTATTTTTATTTTTTCGTGTTATTTTTTGATAAACTTTCTCTAATATCCTCGTTTATCCTTTTTTCTCGTGTTTAGAATTCTAATCCCGTGTTATATCTATATAAAGTTTTTTGTAATTAAAAAATTGCTTAACTTTATGAGATTAAATTTCTAAAAAGCTATGACGTAGAAATATAGCCTCATTACAGCTTTACAAAACTTAATATAAAATACATTTAAGGTCATATTTTTAATATTTTATCAAATTTAACGTATAAAGTATTATGTTGTAAAAAAGGATTGTATGGGTATAAAAGAAGAATTAGGTAAAAAAATCAAGCGAATGAGGCTTAATAGAGGCTTAACTCAAGAACAATTAGCAGAAGCGATTGACGTTTCACAAAGAACATTAAGTGGAATTGAAATTGGTGAAAATTTTGTAACAGCAGATACTCTGGATAAATTATTGGATGCTTTGAATACAACATCAGAAGAACTTTTTGCCACAAACCATTTAAGAGATGAAAATAAACTTCTTAAGGAAATCAATAACTGTGTTAAACTTATACAAAATAACCCTATAAAGTTAGAAATTTTATACAATGTAGCAAAATCCTTGACAAAAGAATAATTAAATATAAATTTAAGTACTTGCAAAACAGGGCAAAAATAGTGTATATTAAAAGGGTGGACGTTTGCAGTTCACCCTTTTAATTAAGAAGAATGAGGTATATTATGAATAATATTGTAATTTATGCATCAAATCCAAGACCTGAATTAGAAGCTGTTCTTATGGACGTGGATGATGCTGAAGTAAAATGCGTTGGTATTGATCAATTGAAAGATTATGCAGTTCTTAATCCTTCTTTGATTATTATTGAAAATATTGATGCTGCTAAAGATGCTTTAATGACAAACAAATTTCCTTGTCCTATTTTATTCTTTGGTCCCGTTAGGACTGATGTAACTGTAAGGGCAGAAGGATATGACTTTATAGCAGATCCAAATAAAACTGATGAATTTTTAGTTCGTGTAAAAGCACTTTTAAGAATTTGGATAATTAAGGATAAGCTTGAAAAAGTTTCTACTACAGATGATTTAACCGGTTTACATAACAGAAAATACTTGCAAGAACGTCTTGAAGAAGAAATTTCTCGTTCTCGCCGTTATGGAACAAAATTATCTTGCATACTATTTGACTTAGATTATTTTAAAGCCGTTAATGATATGTATGTCTATGAATGGGGCGATATTCTTTTACAAAAAATTGCCAATAAGCTTGACGCGATGATAAGAAAAGAAGATGTTTTAACTCGTTATGGTGATGAAGAATTCTTGCTTGTATTACCTAATACATCTGAAGAAAATGCATTTTTGTTTGGTGAAAGATTTAGAAGAGAAGTTGAAAAAATGGAATTTATCCCTGCCGGTGAAGAAGAAGCACATAGAGTTACAATATCCGGTGGTATATCAACTTATCCTTGTATGAAAGATGTTGAAGAAGATGCAAATACTGTAATTCGTTACGCAGAGCATGCTTTATATAACGCAAAACACAGAGGTAAAAACAAAATTATACAATTCTCTCATATAAATTTGGAAATGTAGTTTGATATTGT
>JAKSUP010000125.1 GCA_024408905.1 bacterium | reverse complement strand
AAAAAAACAAAAAAAACTGTAGTAGGCACAATTAAGAAATTAGATTCAAAATATCCTAAATATAGAGCAGTAAATAAGCCAAAACCTCCGATAAAAGAAATCGAAAAAGTGGATGCTGTCGATTTGGATACATTATTTGTTGAAAAATCTAAAGAGGAAGTTGTATCAGAAGTGACGCAAGATGACAACAGTGCTTTGGAAGATTTTTTGGCCGGTTTTAATTTTGATGATGAAGAAGAACAAATTCCTGAAACGGAAATTGGGTATGACCTTGAACTTTATGAAAAAGTAATTAATTCTAAAAATATTTTGTTTGATAAATCTGATATTTTAAGAATAAAATCATTATTAAGTAGTGAAATTGAAGAAAATACAATAAAAAGCATTGACAAGTATGCTGTCACTTGTCCTATTAAAGATAATCCCGAAAAAAGAATCGAGGATTTAATAACAACTTTTGCTGTTTATCAGGGGATTAATTTCAATAATGATGATTTGAAAACATTAAAACAATTAGCATCGGTAGAAATTGATCCAAATTTCTTGTCCGACTTATCTGTTGATAAGAATAGAACAAAAACCATGGCAAAAGATATAAAAAAAGAACGTCCGGCGCCTGTTACTGTTGAAGAGACAACGGTTCTAACAGTAAAGGATTCACTTCCGGACTTATCTGTTGAGATAAATAACAAAGCAGCTTATGCATCAAAACCAAGTGCGCAGATTGAGTACGCTGATAAATCATATGAAGTAAGTGTTTTAAAAGTAGATGTCGAATTACCTGATTTGCAAGACGTACTTAAAAATCCTGAAAAATATGAGGATAAACCGGTTAAAAAGGCTGTTGTGGATGAAAATGCTTTATTGCAAGGCCTTTCAACTGTAGAGTTCAAGCCTTTTGATGATGGTACGAGAGAATTTGAAATCTTAAATGTTTTTGATGACATAGAAGAAAATGCTGCTGAAGAACAGGTTTTGCAACCTCAAATTCAGACTGAACAACCGGTTCAAAAAACTATAAAATCCGAAAATAAAACTGTAACAGCAACAGAAGAAACTAATTTAAACTGTGTATTTGATGGAGTTTCTTACACAATAATATCTTCGATTGAATATACAGCCGGTGTGGGTTTTCATTTGGCAAAAGTAGGAAATGGATATGCTGTTTTGGCATATGTTGATAACAATGTTAATGAAATTAAACATTATGACGAATTGAAAAATGAACGTATGAACCTTAGAGTTAGCGAAATTCTTGAAGATGGAACAGCAAGATGTTTACTCAAAGTCGGTTACAATAAATTTGTTGTAGATATAAATGGCACATCTATTAATCATGTGATGGATTTATGATAAAAAAAATTATATTTTTCATGTTAATTCTGTTTATTTTAACAGGATGTACAAGTAATAAGGGGGTTGAAGAGATTACTTTCTCATCTTGGGGATCTTTAACAGAAGTAGAAGTTATTAAGAATATAATTTTAGATTTTGAGAGGGAAAATCCGGACATAAAAATTAAATTTATGCACTTCCCTCAGAATTATTTTCAAAAAATACATTTATTATTCGCATCAAATACTTCCCCTGATGTTATTTTTATTAATAATATTTATCTCCCTTTGTATAAAGGCAAATTAGAGGATTTGTCTGAGCTCGTTGAAAATGAAAAATACTATGAACAAGCTCTTGATGCTATGAAAATAGATAGTAAATTATATGCAATTCCAAGAGATGTTTCAAACTTAGTTCTATATATTAATACAGATATTTTAAATGCTAATAGCATACCAAACCCGACCGAAGATTGGACTTTGGATAAAATGATAGAAATAGCTGCTTCAATTACAGACGATTCAGTATACGGAATCGGATATGAACCGATATTGCTTTTTGCTATGCCGTATATAAATTACTTTGATGGTGATATAAATACAAAAGATATTGAACAAATAGAAGGCTTAAATTTTTATCGAGAATTGCCTAGGGAAGTCGCTCCTAAAAGGAGTGATGTAGGAAGTTCAACTATTGCTCAAATGTTTATCGATGGCAAAATTGCGTTCTACCTTTCAGGTAGATGGATGTATCCGAAAATAAATGAAAAAGCTGATTTTAATTGGATTGTTATGACTTTTCCTTACGGTAAAAAAGGTGTTTCGTGTGATGCTTCCGGCTGGGCAATCAGCAAAAATTCAAAACACAAAGAAGCTTCTAAAAGATTTATAAATTATATTTCAAGCGAAACTTCTGCAAAATATTTTGCTCAAACAGGGCTTGTTGTTCCTGCACGAATTGAAGCATCAAAACTTTTGGATAATAATAAGTATAATGAGAAAGCATTTTTAAAAGCGATAACACATTCAACAAAAAACCCTGTTGATAAAAATTATAAAAAAATTGCTGACAAAATTGAAAAAACATTAGAGTATTAATTGGAGAAATTATGTTAATAAGTATTTTAGAAAAAATAAATAATTTTAATGAATGGTGTTTCAGTCCGATAGACGGATTGGTTGATAAACTTCCGTTTGAAGAATGGGCTTTGGATGCAATTATAGACAGTGTTCATTTATTGCCGTTATTGTTTATAATTTTTGTAATTATAGAATTATTAGAATTTTATTTTTCTGACAAAATTGATTATTATGTAAAAAAATCAAGAAAAAGCTGTGTTGCTGTAGGTTCTTTAGCTTCAATTTTACCTCAATGTGGTTTTTCTGTTATATCAAGCAGTTTGTATTCAAGAAAACTAATTTCGATGGGATGTCTTATTGCAGTGTATTTGGGTACTTCTGACGAAACAATTCCAATATTATTAGCCCATCCTAATAAAGCTCATTTGATAATTCCAATTGTCGGAGTAAAATTGTTAATTGCCGTTTTAATGGGATATTTTATAGATTTAGTTTCAACAAAAAAACTATTCCCGGAAAAACGTGTTCGTGAAAAATTGGTAGAAGAAGATCCTGATGTTGATATAAACGAAAGTATTGTAGAAGAAGGCTGTTGTAACCATAACCCTGCGACAAGAAATAGACGTGAATTAATTTTGCATCCATTAGTTCATACAATAAATATTTTTGCATTTATTTTAGTTATAACATTTGTTCTAAATTATGCATTAGAAAGTGTTTCCATAATGGATTATTTGGAAAAAACTTCAGCCGGTTATTTGCAGCCTGTCATAACTGCTTTTGTAGGCTTAATCCCTAATTGTGCCGTATCAATTGCTTTAACAATGATGTTGATAAAAGGTACAATAAGTTTTGGAGCATGTATGAGTGGATTGCTGGCAAATGCAGGATTAGGGCTTTTGGTACTATTAAAAAATAATGATTTTAAAGATACTATAAAAATAATATGTATATTATTGGCGATAAGTATTTTATCAGGAATCACAATTGAATTTATTATGTAGATATAGGTTAAAATGTTTTATTTAATAATAGCCACTATTTGTTTTTCGGTTTCTTTCGGTTTAATAAAAGAACAATTGAGTGTTTTACCGTCTGAGTTTGTCGTGGTATGTCGTTTGTTAATTGCATTCTTGTTGTTTTTGCCATGTATCAGGAAAATAAATTATAAAAAAGCACTTTTAGTCGTCTGTGTTGGTGCGATACAGTTCGGCGTGATGTATCTTTGCTTTATTAAAGCTTTTAAATATTTGCAAGGAAATGAGGTTGCACTATTAACAACGACAACTCCGATATTTGTAGGTATAATTTCTTCTTTGTTGGGTGAAAAAATTAAACCTATATATGTGATATGTGTTTTGATGTCGGTTATTGGTGGGGTTGTTATATTATGGCACAGTATACCACTTGTGTGGATTATCAAGGGAATTGCGTTAATGGAATGTTCTAATGCAAGTTTTGCATTAGGTCAGGTTTTGTGGAAAAAATATATTAATGATAATGATTTAAGATTAATGCCCTTGGCATATTTGGGGGCTTTGATTATAACTTTGCCAATTTTGTTCTTCAATGTTGACATTGCAAACTGCGTGCTTTCAAAATATCAAATGCTTGCATTATTATATTTGGGAACAATTCCAACCGGTGTCGGGTTTTGGCTATGGAATAAAGGTGCTAAATGTGTAAAATATACTATGCTTGCAGTTATGAATAATTTAAAAATTCCGGTAAGTATTTTAGTTGCAATTTTTATTTTTAAAGAAGATATCAATTTTTTCTACTATATTATAGGATTAATTTTTATTATCAGTTCTATTCTTATAATGTTTAGGGAAACAAGTAAGTAAACAATTTTTGTCAAAACACTTGAAAGCTTTAAAAAGAGAGTTATAATGTAGTATATAGAAGAAGGCTTTTAAATATGTCAATGACCCCAATAGATAGTTCAATAAGCGCTGCTTTAATTGACAGTATCGGTACTCATCCGAGTCGTGCGAGCTTGTCACAAATTGTTCCGGCAGTTAATCCTGAGGGTTTCGATACATCTGAACCTATTGATTTGAGTGGTTATTTTGAAAATATTGCTAATTATGATATTTTTCAAGAAGTTGCAAACAATGTTGCTCAATCGGGAAAAGCTTTGGATAATGCAATTATTGCAGCGTTAGAAAACGGCTTTGGTATTGAAGATGCCGTAAACTTTAATTGTGCATTACAAGCTTACAAAGCTAATTGTGCCGTTGCTCAGTCAACATTTGAACTGAAAATCTAATTAATATATCTTAATATATATATTGTATATAATTGAATATATGTTATAATGTTAGTGTAAGGTATATTAGAATTTATGACAGAATTATCAGCAGTCAGCAAAGATATTTATCTAGATATGCTATCATATCTAAAGCCGCAGAAGTCAACACCAAGTGTTGATCCGTCAGCGCTTGGGTTGAAATTAGCGGCAAAATCTAAAGTAGATA
>JAKSUP010000124.1 GCA_024408905.1 bacterium | reverse complement strand
CATAAGAAGTGAGCTATTTAGATATATTATTCGTGGCAATCAAAATGGAGAAAATATAGGTGTAGATATAAAAGAAATATTAGCCGATGATGTTGATATGTACACTGTTTTACAAAAATTAGCAGAAAAAAATCTAGGGTTAAATGAAACTTTAAAAATTTTAAACAGATATGCAAAAAATCCGGACGGAAGTATAAATCAAGAAGTTTTAAATTTAGGCTTAATTTTGATTGATTTTGATGAAAATGCAGTACGCACAGACGCTTATGATGGTCCTACCGTATTTTTGTATTCTAAAGCTTACTCTCATTTTTATAGCGTTTTAGAATGTTGTAAAAATGCAGATGGAACTTTTGATACAAAGAAAATGAATTTTGTGAATTTATATATAGAAAAAGGTTTGACTGAATGGAAAGACAGAGATTGTATGCGTTCTATAGAAGATATACTTAATAATTTCTCCAACGATATAAATTATGGGGATTTGATAGATAAATTTACAGAGTATGGCATTTCTAAAGAAACAATCACAACAATGTTGGCGAAAGATTCAAATACTTTATTGACATTTTTTGATACCGTTAAAACGTTATATGAATCAGAAGGTTTTTCAAATCAAAACATAAATCGTTTTATAAATGTTTTACTTCGTTGTACGGATGATTATCAAGACATTCTTGTTAGACAATGTAAAGATGCAGAATTGCAAAAGTGGTTTAATCGTTTTTATGGATCTGATGCAAAAGCAGATCGTGTTAAAATGAAAAATGAACTAATTCAAGAATTAAGTTCTGACGATATTTCTCCTGAAAAAATGCAGGAATTAAAAGAAAAATTTATAATACTTACCCAAATATTAGAGTCACATAATGACTCCCCTGAATATAAACAACTGGTTCCTGAGATTTATAATACTGATTCTCCACAAAAGCTGATAGCTGGTGTAAAGAGTATTGCTCCAACAGCTAACGCACAATCAATTGATATAATACTTATGTCTATACAAAAGGACAATTTTGATGTATTTCAGGATGTGTTTGAATTTTTAAAGCACAAATCCATAGATTATTCTATTTGCAAAAATATTGCCAAAAATTGTGATGAAACAAATGCACAAACTATAAAGGATGTATTTACCCTTCTTGAAGAAGAATATAATATTGCATCAGGGGATTATTACAATAAAAAACCGGTGCTTCCTGAAGAAGTATGGATAAATCTTAAAGACGGAAATCCGGAAAATTATAAAACAACACTTGAACTATGTAAAATGCTTAAAGGTGATGCCAGAATTTCTCAAGATTTTAAAACAATGTTATTAGCTTCTTCCCACAAAGATTTTAATTTAGTCAAAGAACTCTATACAAGCTTTAAAGCAGGAAGTATTGATATAAAAACATTCCAAGATTTTGTGAAATTTAATACGGATTATAAAGCATATGATTTACAACACGATATACTAATAACGTCCAAAGATGGTAAAACCTACCAAGAAATAAGTAAGAAAAAAAATAAAAAAGCTATTGATAAATCTTTCGAAATGCCGCTTCCTGAAAGTTATAATCCTGAAAATGCAGCAGAACTTGATTCACGTAACCAACAAAGAGCTATAAACACATCAGAAGAAAAAGGTGTACCGTTAGTCGGATTAGATGTAGTTAAAAAACCATACAAATTGCTGAATCTTCCGTCCAATGAGGAGTTAATTGCAGCACTTGACAGAGGTGAACCGGTTGTTATCGATATTCCAAATGATGGTGGAATGAAACCGGTTAAAGGTAATACTTCTATTGCGCAAGACGATATCCCGACACTTGGAGTTGTGGAAAGCGCAGAGGTAGATTTAATTTATGCTATTAAGAGAAATTGGAGCAATAGAAAAATTGCACGAGATTTGTTCCAAAACTTTTGTGATGGTCATGGTGGAACCCTTGAAGGGGTGCAATTATCTATCCAAAAAGTTGACGGTAAATACAAAATCCGAGTATCCGGTAAAGGAACATACAGTTACGATTACCTAAAATATATGGGTGCAACTTTAAAAAGCATGTCTACCGATAATGCAGGAAAATACGGTGAAGGTTCCAAAATTGTTGCAGCAAGTTTGCTTGCAAAGGAAACAACTGATTACGTTAAATATGCTTGTGGAGACTGGACATTTGAATTTAACCGTTCTTCAGATGATGTACAAACAGCTGAAATGACAAGAAAATTAACTAAAAATGACACTCCTGTAGAAGGTAATTATATCGAATTTACAACAACTGACACAGATATTGTAAATTCTATGATTGAGGCTAAAGATTACTTCAGCCACCCTTACAATAAGGATTTTCAAAATGCAGACTATGAAAACGAATTTTTTGCTATCAAAATTTTGTCTCCTAAAGAAAAAGGAAACATTTATATGGTGCAAAGATATGAACACGACGGAAAATTTGAAAATTCATTAGATGGTTTCTCTTTGGTATTCAAGGTCAAATCTGAAGATTCTCTTCTTTCTTCCAAATCTTACGAATCTTGGGTGCTTCCAAGTGACAGAGACAGAAGCGGCTTGCCTCTTGATGATATAGAAAATATGTTTAAGAAATACGCAAAAACAATGCCTGATGATGACTTAATAAAATTAATTGCAACATTGGAACCAATTTGGAGCGATGGAAGAAACCGTAATTATTTAGGAAAATCAATAACAAATATTCTTGCAGAAATTGCTGAAGAAAGAAATTTAAAGATAGATTTTGCCTCTAAAAAATATGTTTATGCTGTGGATCCACTTGACAAAGAATTTGCAAAAACTATGGGATATATTCCAATTGATATAGAATCTTTTACAAAAGTTGGTTTAGATAACTTACAAGGTATCGCGAAAAGAAAAATTGCTATGACACCAACTGAAATACAGGCTGCAAAAATCAAATTGTTAAATGAAGGAGCAAGGATAATAGCAAGTACACTAACTTCGGATGATTGGACAAAAATGAGTAATGATGAAGTTGACGCTCCTAAATTTGTGTTTGAAGAAGGTGGATACAAAAACGAGGGTGGAGAAGCCATTATAGGATGGGGTACATATGAAGGACATTGGGTTAAAGCAGGTATGCTGAATATGAACGGGCTAAACTGTAAGTTTGCTGATATTCTTCCTGTTTGGCTTCACGAAATGACACACAAGTACGGTGGAGACGATAGTGTTGAATTTACTGAAGCATTAAAACATCTTGAGGAACACATAATAAAAGTGCTTATAGGTAATCCTGATGCCTTGGCAAAATTCCAATATCTTGCTAAAAAATATGATGAACTCGACAGTGTTTACTCTAAAGAGGAAACATTAGGTACGGATTTTAATACAGAAGATTATAAAAAACAAATTATTAATGAAGTTTCAAGTCTGAAAAAATATGAAGGATATGTAAATGGTGTAAAATATGAAGAATTAGCTGAACCGACTAGATTAGTTCCTGAATATAAAAAGCCTCAACCTGATAAAAGTAAAATATATCCTGAACCTCTCCCTACAGAAAAACAACTTATGGATAAATTGGAAGCAATGGGCCAAGTAGAACTTTCTGTTCCAGATCTTGGTGGAATGAAACCTACAGAAGATCCTGCAATTATCCATGAGGAAGATATCCCTATATTAGGTAAGCCACAAAAAACCGTTAATACAATTCTATACGGACAACAGCTTAATTGGGATCAATTTAAGGTTGCAAGAGATATAATGCAAAATTTCTATGATGGCAGCGGACACACGATGGAAGGTGTTACTTTGAAGATTCAAAAAGATGGTAATAAATATAAAGTTAGAATAGAAGGCAAAAGTAAATACGATTATACATATCTTCAAAATACCGGTCGCAGTACAAAAGGGTACTTAGTATATGATATAGGTGGATTTGGAGAAGGTGCTAAAATGACTGCACTTAGTTTACTTGCTCAAGGCAGTGAACATGTGATATACGGAAGTGGCGATTGGACAACAGATTTCCATGTTGCTGAAACAAGAATTGATGATCATAAAACAGACATTATGGCAAGAACACTATCAAAAGCAAAAGAACATTATGACGGTAGCTTTATGGAATTTGAGACAACAGATGCACAACTTGTCGAACAGTTACTGGCGTCAAAGGATTTCTTCGTTCAACCATACAATCCGACAGTGCAAAACCTCACTTTTGAAAATAAATATTTTGGATACAAACTTGAAAAAGGTATTCCACAAAAAGTGATGTTGGGACAACAATTCGATATAAGTGATGATTTAAAAAGATATGGTCATGATACAAGTCCGAGACTTCAACTTAGTTTCAAATTATTACCTAATAATCCGGAAATTCTTGAAATAAGTGGTGAAGATGAATTAAAGTTGACATCAACCGGAGTAGATCGTGGTAACCTTAGTGGTTGGGATGTTTATCAGCTATGTAGCAGATATGTAAAAACTATGAGTGATGCTGATATCATAGAAACTATTGCAGCTTTAGAATGTTTTTGGATTAGCGATTTTGCAAGAGCTTCAGGAAATAGAAGTGATACTACACTTGAATATACTTTCCTCAAAGCTGTTGCAAGAGAGGCCGGTTCAAGATGGGGAAGTTGCAATCTATTTAAAGATAAAAAGTTGGTATTTATGTATGCAGATTCACCTGAAGATCGCGAGAAAGTACTTTGGTTAAAAGATCAAGGATATAAATTTGTTGACTCAGAATTTAGAAACTTTGTTAAAGACGGTGAAGAAGAATACGACAAACAGCATAGTCTATATTCTATTAAACCAACCGAAGCAGAAACCCGTAAACTTGAAATTATACGTAAAGCCGTTATGGAAATTGGACAAAATAATGCTCAAGGATTAAAATTAAATTTGTCTGATATTCCAATATATGTATATAATTCAGAAGTTACAAATAACCCGCCAATTTATGCGAAAATAACC
>JAKSUP010000123.1 GCA_024408905.1 bacterium | reverse complement strand
CTTTAAGGAGCTTTCTTTCTCTTTGTTGCACAGTAAAGAGAAAGAAAACTCCAAATAAAAGAAATTAAAAACAAATTCATCAAAATATATAAAACGTGTTATAATAGAGCTTTTTATATTAAATAAAAGGCACATCAAACTAACGCTCGATATGCCGTTACATAGTATAGTTTTATAAAAAGATCGTTGTTTATCTATTGAATGTTGTTTTTGCTAAGGCTTGCTTTTAAGCCTCTGGCTAAATCATGGCGACCACTTTTTTCGTATATTGCTGTCATTGATTCTAAAAACTTTATATTATCAACATTAGGGTTTGATTGATTAACAGGTGCTGTATTTACAGGTGTTGTCATCTTTTTTATTTGTGGCTGTGTAGCAGTCATTGTTGCAGCTTGTGATTTTGCAAGTGTTTGCATTAAAGCTTCTTGTTGTGCTGCTTGAGCCTGCATGTTTTTCAATCTTGGATTATGAAACTGCATAGGTGCTGTTTCGTATGGATTTCTGCTCTCTTTTTGATATGCATTCAAACCGTAATTCATAGTTGTAAAAGGTTTTTCTAACGGTTGATTTTGAGGTTGAATTGGTGACATACCTTTGAACATAGCCATTTCTCTGTCGTTCAAAGATTGTGACAAACCAATTTTCATATCAGAATCTTTACGTTTGAATAATCTGAATACTGCAATTGCCAGTACGGCAATCAAACCGTATGAGAAGAATTTATGTGCAGTCTCGGCAGCACCACCTTCTTCGTCGATAGAATCTTTTAAGCTATCAACAGCTTGGCTTGATTTTAGCTTATTAAAGAAATTTGAAGTTTTATTTGCACTGTAATCTTCCTTATAAATAGGTGCATAGCTTTCAATAGGATTATTTAATTTTATTTTTTTAGTTCCTGCTATTGGAGCAATCGGTGCAGGTGCAGCTAATGAGTCGAATGCAATTGTTGCATGTTCAGCGTTGTCGGCTTGGAAGAATATAGTAACCCCGTTACCTTTAGGTTCAACCATTACCGAATCAACATTAGTGACATTGTTATATACAGTATTTAATGTTTTTGAAGCTGTAATGTTTTTCATTGTTAATGTGATTTTATTTGAAGATTGCACTTCTTTTTTAACATCAACTGCTTTATCTGCCACAAGTACAATATTATATGTATCTTTAACAGGTTCAATTTCTATAGTTTGTAAAACATTATCTTGCGCAAATATGCAAGATGTTGAAAATAACATACCAACTAACAACAATACTCTTTTCATAAAACTCTCTCTCCCTTGATAATATAGTACATGTTAGGCATGCCCATGACATCAATCAGGAGGTTGAATTTTATATAGACCATATGGTCTATATCATAATCTCGTTTGGATAAATTGAAGTAGGTCGTAGACCCTGTATTTCCCTTTGGAATATAAGGTTAGTGCAGCTTCGCAACCCACACAGGATGTTAAGATATATTTTACATTTGTACTTAAAATATTTTTGTATTTTTTATTAAAAACTTTTTTCATAGTGTTGTATTCACGTATTTTAGTTATACCATTAAGCCCACAGCAGCTATCATATTCCGGCATTTCAACATACTCAAGATTTTTTGTGTTATTTAAAATCCACTTTACATCATCAAAATTTTCTAAGTGGCAAGGCTTATGATATGTAACCTTTGTTGTTTTTTTTAGAGATAATTGCAGGTTATTTTCTTTTAAATATTCATAAATATTTTTTATTTTTATTCCCTTTAAAAACTCTTTGATATCTTTATCTTCTGCCCAGCGAATATAGTCTTTTAATGTTTTTTCGCAGCTAACACAATTTGTGACAATTTCATTTATTCCGTATTTTTGGGTAATTTCTACAAAGCTCTTAATATAGTTATTAAAGCCTTTCAAATCTCCACGTGTTAGCATATAAATTCCACAACAGTGGTATTTTGGATTAATAACTTCTATTCCTATGCTGTTTAATATTTGTACAATAGTTTTGTCACCTTTAACTTTAGAACCACATCCACCAAAATATAAAACTTTTTTATCAAATTTTTTACTTTTAGTTCTTCTGTTAAAATAGCTTAAAATTTTTACTCCCAAACCAAAAATGAAATATTTTTGAATAAATGAGATTAGTTTTTCTATTGGGTGTGATTTAAAATATTCATATTTTGCAGCTATTATTACATCTACAGGGTTTACTCCTGAAGGACAAGCTGAGGTGCATTTCCCACATTTTAGGCATAAATCCAAATATCGATTTACTGTTTTTGAGAGTGTTAATTTCCCATCCAAAATTCCTTTTAACATAACAAATTGTCCACGAGAAACAGAACAATCATTTCCGGTAGCTTGGTAAATTGGACAAACGCCCTGACAAATTCCACATCGTGAACACCTATGAATTTCTTCTTTAAAATCAACTAATTCTTTCATAGCAATACTTTAGGCTTTTGCTTTTATTCTTTCAATCAATTTATTTACAGAAATCTTTTCTTCTTCAGGAATATCAAAAGCAGAGTAATCTTCAAAGTATTCAATAGCATCTTCATAATCACCACGTGCCATAAATAGTATTCCGACTTTTTTATAAGGCATTACAAATTTGCTGTTTACAGCAATTGATTTCAAGTAATTGGAAATAGCTTTGTCAATCTCATTATTAGCTTCATAGGCTTGTGCTAAAGAATAAAATAACAACTCAGAATCTTCTTTATATTCAGTTACGGTTTCAAAATTCGATATAGCGCCTTCATAATCTCCAAGTTCAAAATAAACGTGTCCTAAATCGTAGTATGCATCATAATTTTCGGGTTCGCCATCTAAAACTCTTTCCAGTTCGACAATTGCATCTTCAAAGCGTTGGTCTTCGATATAAACTCTTGCAAGTAAGTGTGCAATTGTTAAATTGTCTTCAAGTTCATAACTTCCTTTTTGAAGTGTGCCGATAGCGGATGCTATATCACCGGCTTTAAAATATAAATCGGACAAATTAATATATCCTTGTGCTAACTGTGGATCTAAGTCTAATGCTTTTACAAAATAGTTTTCTGCGTGTTCAAAATCAGCAAGACAAGAATAAGCTACTGCCATGTTATTATAAACAGAAGCGTTGTCAGGTTCATTTTCTAAAACTAAACTGAAAGCATCAATGGCTTCTTTATATTTATGAGCTTTAAAAAGCTCCATTGCATTATCGATTTTTTCTGACATTATAATTCCTCATCAGCATCGCTTGTATCAACATTGTGTATTATAGTTCTAACATTTCCAACAGCTTGAAAATCTTTTGGACGCATTGTCATACGGATTTTATCTGCAATGATATCTCTATCAACTTGAATAATTTTTGATCTTCCTACCATGTAAACTTCATTAGGTTTTCCGGTTGTTTTATCAGGGAACACTGAAACTTTTGGCCCTTGTGCGTAGAAGTCATCGTACCATATTTTAACGTGTCCACTACCTATATAAGAATTTTGTTTTTGATTATATTGTTGGTAATCGGAATGTATTGTTAACTTTTTACCGTCATCGTTAATAGCGACTGTCTTAGTATTTCCGGTAACACTCATTTCTTCAGTTATAGGATTGTATACAAAGTGGTGTCCTTCTGATTCATTCTGTGCTTGTTTAACTCTTGCATTACCTATTAAATCAAGTTTCTTTAAATCTCCTTTTGAATCTGTAACAATAACAGCCTTATCTGAATATGTGTCAATATCTTTGTATTTCATCGTTACGGAGCCTGTCGCAACCATTATATTACTTTGTGTATCATATTCTTGGGCATCTGCATTAATTATAATAATAGGTGTTTTACCTTCTGTTACTATTGATTGTGATTCCCCTTCTGCTCTAACAACTTTGTTAATTAATGATACTTGCAATATATTAGCTTTAACTTCTCTTTTTTTATTTGCATTTATTTCGTATGCATATGGTTTGTCATAAAAAGTCGCAGTATCTAATTTGTTATTACGTCTAACCGTGACATCAGCTCTGGGACTTTCTACAGTTAAATTATCTAGTTTGACCTTAACTCCACCATCAAGTTTTATTTTTTTCTCACTTTCTGCGTAAGTCTGAGTTTTTGATTCTATTATTAAATCAGAAGAAAAAACAGCTAAGCTTGAAAATATTAATAGTGAAATGATTAGAATTTTTTTCATTATTTCTCCTTATCGCCAAAAATTTTGGTAGTTGTTTTACCTTTTATTTTGAACTTTTCGTAGCCTGGGCTGATTATACATTCATCAGCCACAGCTATCATATCGTTATCTTTTTTTATTTTTACATGACCTTTTGCGATCGTATCAACATCAGAGCCTGACCATATTAATTTGTCTGCTGATAATGTTGTTCCGTTTTCAATTACGATATAAGTATTATCATATAAAGTTATTTGTTTTGTTTTGGCATTATATGAGCCTTTAGATGATTGAAAGCTCATAACAACTTTGTTATCTTTATTGAAAAAATTCCCTATAACATTGTTTAAAATAGCAATGTCATCATCATTGTTATAATTTCCGTTTTCGCCGTATATTTCAAAATATTTTGAGTTTTCTTTGGTTTCAGTTATTATAATTCCGAAAGCGTTTACCCTTTGGTCATCTTCTTTTCCTTTTATTTGAGTTCTGTTAAAGTTGCAAGTAATTACGCTTGCAGTAATAAACGCCCATAGTAATATAAATACGATGACCATTATGACTAAAACAAATATACGTCTTCTTCTGTTGAAAGATTTATACTTTGTTATAGCTGCTTTTGCAAACTCAACACATTTTATTAAAAAATCTTTTATAAAATCCATAACAGTATTTTAGCACACACATATATGCTATGCTAATATTTTTACATACAAAAAAGAAAGTGTCCAAAAAACTATAGAGACTGTCTTTTTTAATTAAGTAACTAAATCTACATAATATTTATTATTGGTATATTTGTATTTAATTTATATTTTTGTCTATGTG
>JAKSUP010000122.1 GCA_024408905.1 bacterium | reverse complement strand
GGAATGCTCGCTATCCGTTTATTGTCCTGAACTTGGAACTTCCGGCAACTGATGTTGATGTAAATGTTCATCCAAGTAAAAAAGAAGTTCGTTATAAAAATACTAACCAAATTTTTAATTTTATATATTCATCAGTCAATTCTGCGATATCATCTTTTGTTTCTAAACCAATGGGTAATGTGCAAACCTCTGTTGTGCAGATTAATTCTGTTTCGAATGACTTTACTAAAGGTATTTCTGATGAAAAAGAGAATGACAATTTTACCGTGTATGCCGGTGAAAATATTTCAAATATTTTTTCAAAAGATGTTGAGGTTGAACCTTCATTTTCATATTCCAAAAATCAGAACTCAGCTCATCAAAATAAGCCTGTTTCAATAACACAGCAAACAAAGTTTATTGAGACTCCGGAGTACAAAACGGATGACGTTATAATTGGTCAATATAAAAAAACATATATTTTAATAGAAAAAGAAAATGGTTTGGAAATCGTTGATCAGCATATTGCAGATGAAAGATATATATATGAAACCTTGAAGAAATCTAAAAATATTGATTGCCAGTTGCTTTTTATATCTGATGTGATAGAAATTTCTCCTTCTGATAAAGAATTATTGGAAACGAACAAAGATAAGCTAGGTAAATATGGTTATGACATAGATTTTATTTCTGACCATGAAATTATATTTCGAAAAGTTCCTCAACTAATTTCGAAAGTGTCACCTAAAGAAATTTTGTCCGATATATTAGAGAATATTTCCGGAGATATTGATAATATAGAAGAAAAAATACTTATAACAACGTCTTGTAAAGCTGCTGTAAAAGCAAACACTTATCTAAATCAATACCAAATGGAAGAAATCATAAGAAATTGGAGAACTTGCAAAAACCCGGAAACTTGTCCTCACGGCAGACCAATAGCAAAGTTTTTTGAGCATAAAGATTTGGCAAAATTTTTCCAACGCAGTAAATAATTATTAACATTTTGTAATAAATAGTTCATAAAAAGGCAATTTTTACTTCTTCTAATACTTTATTTAAGTAAGGTTATATTATGAAAGGCTACTTTTATGGATAGAATTACAAATTGTCAGAATATTGATTATACGGCGAAGATTTCTCCACAATTCAAGGCACAAGATGTATCTGCTGCACCTGCAGGTTATATGCCTGATGCACAGGTTAAATCAGCTGCCAATGGAATGGTCGGCTTGATGGCATTAGGGGCTATTGGTGTTGCCGGTATAGCTCTTGCAGCCATAAGTCACGGTAAATTAAAAAATGTAAAAGCAGATTGTGTAAAATTAAAACAGGAAAATGAAGTTTTAAAAAAACAATTAGAGGAGGGAAAACCTGTTGAAAACTTCAAAAAAGGTTGTGAAAAAATAAGTGAAAGATTTAAAAATATAATACAAAAAATTAAAGATATGCTTAAAAAAGGTGCTAAATCACCGGATCCACCTACAAGTTAATATTTATGCTTGTGGTGGAACTCCCCAATGTAATTTTGTTTTAAGAACATTATAAAACTGTCCTTTATTTAAAAATGCAAGTTTTGCTTTATATGGGGCAGTTTCTATTTTTATTTTATCAACACACTCATTAGTATTATAGCCATCATTCACAATTGCAAGAGGTTTATCTCCTGTTTTTATGATTATTTTTTCAGAAGAAGGAACGACTAAAGGGCGAGCGTTCAATGTGTGTGGACATATCGGAACAATAGAAATCGTGTCCAGTGACGGATGTATAACCGGGCCTCCGGCAGATAGCCCATAAGCAGTAGAACCTGTCGGTGTTGAAATAATTAAACCATCGGCGATATAGTTGCACGCAATTTCCCCATCAATTTCCAAGAAGAATTTTGAAGTCCTAGTTGGGTCACATCCTTTAATTACAAAATCATTTAAAGCGATATTGTTGTTAGATATGAGCATCAATCTTTCTTCGACATAATATTCGTTATTTAATATTGTTTCAATTATTGTTTCAGCGTTTTCAATATCAGCTTGAGCTAAAAATCCAAGTCGTCCTTGATTTATACCTAATACAGGAATCCCTGATTTGGCGTAGAACTTTGCTGCTTTTAATAATGTTCCGTCACCACCGAGCGTGATTGTAAAATCTCCGAAGTTTTCCATTGAGTCAATGTCATAAGATTTAAACTCAATCTTTTTATCTAATAGTATAGATTCAAGTTTGAATAAGACATCTTTGTAGTTGGAAATATATTTATTAAAAACAATATTGAATTTCATATCCTGAATTATAGCACACTAAAGCTGTTTTACAAATCCTTTTTGAATGTTATAATAATTGAGGTAAGAGGACTTTAATTATGATAGAAATGAAAGTTATGGGTATAGCACTTGATGTTAGAACAAATTCACCAATTGTTGTTCTGCATGATTTGGACAATAGAAAAGCTTTGCCTATATGGATTGGTTCAGCTGAAGCAAGTGCAATTATAAGATGTATTGAGGGTTTGCAAGTGGCAAGACCAATGACACACGACTTGATAACAAATATTGTTGAAGAAGTGGGTTATAAGGTTGCTAAAATTGAAATTAATGATGTTGAGAAAGAAACATATTATGCAACTATATATTTGGAAAAGGATGGCGAGGTTCTTGAAATAGATTCAAGACCATCTGATGCTATTGCTGTTGCAATGAGGGCTGAAGCGCCAATATATGTTACTGCAAATGTTTTAATGAATGGCTCAGTTTCAACGGATTCTGCTAAAGATGAAGAAGAAGCTCAAGAATTTAAAGACTTTATTCAAAATATAAAGCCTTCTGATTTTGAAAAATTGATGAAGGGTAAACACGAGGAATCTGACCAATAATTATAGACGAATGAGGGCTGTATGAATTTAAACGAAAACTATGAGAAATTGGAAGAAAGTTATCTTTTTTCAACAGTTGCCAAAAAAGTTAAGGCATATTCAGAAACTAATCCTGATAAAAAGATAATTAAACTTGGTATTGGCGATGTAACAAAACCTTTGTGTGAAGCTGTAATTGATGCTATGCACAAAGCTGTTGATGAAATGAGCGTGCAAGAAACTTTTAGAGGTTATGGCCCTGAGCAAGGTTATGGATTTTTGCGTGGTGCAATAAAGGAATACTATTCTAAACGTGGTATTGAATTCGGCATTGAAGAAATATTTATTTCGGACGGTGCAAAAAGCGACTTGGGGAATATTTTAGATTTGTTTAGTATCAATAATACTGTACTTGTACCGGATCCAGTTTATCCTGTTTATGTTGATACAAATATTATGGCAGGGAGGAAGGTCATTTATATAGATGCAAATGGTGAAAACGAATTTTTACCGATGCCGAACAAAGAGCAAAAGGCAGATTTGATTTACATTTGTTCTCCAAATAATCCAACAGGTGCAGTGTATAATAGAAATCAATTAAAAGAATGGGTAGATTACGCAAGGTCAATGGATGCAATAATTCTTTTTGATTCAGCTTATGAATGTTTTATCTCTGATAGTAATTTACCAAGAAGTATTTATGAGATTGAAGGAGCGAAGTCTTGTGCTATAGAATTTTGTTCTTTCTCAAAAATGGCAGGATTTACCGGAACAAGGTGTGGGTATACTGTTATTCCTAATGAACTTGGGAAATTAAACAGAATGTGGTTAAGACGCCAATCTACAAAGTTTAATGGTGTACCTTATGTTGTTCAAAGAGGCGCTGAAGCTGTATTTACTGAAGTTGGACAAAAAGAAATTTATGAAAATATAAATTATTATAAAGAAAATGCAAAAATAATTTCAGATACACTAAAAGATTGTAATATCTGGCATGTAGGTGGAAAACACTCACCATATATATGGTTGAAGTGTCCAAATAACATGAAGTCATGGGAATTTTTTGATTATTTGTTAGAGAATGCTCAAGTGGTTGGTACTCCGGGAGCCGGCTTTGGTAAAAATGGTGAAGGATATTTTAGGTTAACATCTTTTGGTTCAAGAGAAAATACTATTGAAGCTATGGGGAGATTTGTCAAACTATTTAAATAGATTTGGAGATTACAACAAGTCTGGTTTCTATATCATCAGGAACATCAGATTTATCAAAAACTTTTCCCAACTTAACAACTTTTGATTTGTTGTTTTGCAATATGTCCAAAAGGTATTCGTTAATCTCTTTTTTCTCTCCGTTGCCAAGCCAATCTTGAACCCATTTTTCGTAGCCGTCTTGCCGAAGTGGTAAAAAATCATTTTCGGGTAATATAGAAACTAATTTCCCACCCTTTTTTAATAAATTGTAGCAATGTACAAAGTGTAGTATATCACTTCCATTATCAAACGGAGGATTCATTATAATTTTGTCATATTGTTTTTGAGGATTGTAATGTAGAATGTCATAGTCAACCAGATTGTATCCCTTTAACTTCAGAATTCCACGCATTTCTTCAATGGGTTCAATTACATCAATTTTATTTGGAGTTAAAAAAGTTTTTTTAATGAGTCTGTCTGCTATATGACCTAATCCGGCAGATGGTTCAAGAATTTTGTCATCATAACCTATTGCGCCGATTTCTCTTATCATAAAGTCGATAACACTGTTTGGAGTTGGGACAAAGTGCTTCGAGATATTTCCACTCAAGATATTATCTACGATGCTTTTAGGCATGTTTTTGGGGGTGGCTATTCTATTCCCAAAATTAATTTGGTATGTATGTATGTTGTTAATTGCGACGATCATACTTATATTAAACAACAAAAAACAGAATTCGTCATTCTAAAATCTTGACTTGGTTTTATTTTTATAATACGATACTACTTGTTCTTGCACATTTGTGCCGGTACGCTCCAGTGGCACTCTGCCGACGAGAAAGATTAAGTATCTTTCGAGGAGAGGGGAGGTAGACGCCTCCAGGTCTTTGGAGTAACATGAAAATTGAATACAATCCGTACGCTCCAGTGGCACTCTGCCGACGAGAAAGATTAAGTATCTTTCGAGGAGAG
>JAKSUP010000121.1 GCA_024408905.1 bacterium | reverse complement strand
AAGTATCAATAAGAACTTCATTTTCTCTAATTTGCTCAGCCTTCTTTTGGTGATAACTTTTTAACATTTTTGTAGCATTAATAAAGTTAAATTCAACAATTTCAGCCATTTTAACCGTTTGCTTATAACTTTCTGCTATTGCAAAACCGGGGGCAAGCAACAATCTTTCATCAAGCATAACACTTTTGTTTGCATCAGATTGTTTTTCTTTAATTGCCCATATCGCAGCCTTCTCCAAGAATTTAAAGAACGGGAATGCCACAAGTGCTGTAATTATATTGTATACAGTATGAACAACAGCAATTCCAAAAGGTGTAGCATCTTTTGCAACAAAAGCAATATCAAAGATATGATTTAATAAAACAAATATTGGTAAACAAATTCCGACACTCAAAATATTATAGATAACATGAACAGCAGCAACCCTTTTTGCATTAGTCGTTACCCCAATTGCAGAAAGAACAGCCGTAATACAAGTACCGAGATTTTGCCCTAAAATAATCGGAATAGCAATCCCGTATGACAAACCACCAACCATTGATAATGCTTGCAAAATACCGATTGAAGCAGCAGAACTTTGGATAACCATTGTTACGACAAGACCAACAAGCATACCTAACAGAGGATTTGTAAATGCAACTAATATATGTTGAAAACTTGGCATGTCAGCCAACGGAGCCATAGATCCTGCCATCATTTCCATACCAAACATAAGAATTGCAAAACCTACAAAGACTGTACCGACATTTTTACGTTTATTTGATTTGGCAGCCATTATCATAATAACCCCAATCAAGGCCAATATCGGTGAAAAAGATTCCGGTTTTAGTAATCTTAGAAGGAATGTTGTACTTTTAATCCCTGATAAACTTAATATCCAAGCTGTTATTGTAGTACCTACATTTGAACCTATAATCACACTAACAGTTTGTGATAAATTCATAATACCTGAGTTTACCAGACCTACAAGCATAACCGTTACTGCTGATGAAGACTGAATCGCAGCAGTTACGCCAGCGCCGAATATAAAGCTTTTTATGGGATTTGATGTCATTTGCTTTAAAATACGTTCAAGTCTGCCACCGGCTATCTTTTCTAAAGCTCCAGACATAGTTGAAATACCGTACAGAAAGAGCGCTAGCCCCCCGCACAGTCCAAATATCGAAAATATATCCATACTTAATTCCTTCCGGATGAAAAATCGTGTTAGTTGGTTTTATCCACCCAAAAACAGTATATCACAAGAATAGCTATTGCAAGAGTTTTTTTGTAGAGATATGTTTAAAAATTTCAAAAAAGCATAAAATTCTCTCTCCTTGCAGGAGAGACCACGAAGTGGCGTGGCTAGGGTGAGGTGTTGGTATTTTTGTCATGCTGAACTTGTTTCAGCATCTGAGGTATATCTAGTTTTGACATTGATTAAGATTTCCTCTCCTAGGGAGAGGTTAGGTGAGGGGGCGGGAATTCTTTGTCTTGTAAAACCCTCATCCCTACCTTATCCCTCAGAGAAGGAGTTGTTTTCCCTCTCCTGATTTAGGAGAGGATTAAGGTGAGGTGATTATAATTTTGTCATCCTGAATTTATTTCAGGATCTTATATATAACAATGACTAACTTTTATCGACTACTTTATTGGTAAGATGCTGAAACAAGTTCAGCATGACATATTTTGCACTCTAAAACAAGACTGAGGAACTAACGAATTCCTGACAAAAGTGTTAAGGCAATTGCAGGGGATTGATTTGCTGTTGATAATAATGTTGCACTTGCTTGTTGAAGGATTTGTCCACGAATATATTCAGAAGATTCTTTTGCTATGTCAGCATCTTTCAAGGTTGAACGACTGCTTGTAAGGTTTTCAATATGCGTTCCGATTTCTTCCAACGCACTATCCAAACGGTTTTGTACCGCACCAAAATCTGTTTGCTTTTCTGATACCTTATTCAAGAAATTGTCAATAAATTCAAGATTGTCTGCGTCTGTAACTTTGAGATTTTTTAATGTATTTATTAAATCATTTGAAAACCCTGTTTCAAATTTTATCTGGCAAGAACTATCGCTATTGATACCTACCTGGAGTGTTATTGAATTATCTACAGGTTTTGGTGGGTCTGTGTATTCTATTCCTGCCACATCTCCATCTGTACTACCCAGTTTATTCAGACCTTCTATTTGAATTGTTTTACAACCTGATATACTACTTGGCGTTGTAGAACCACAAAAAGAACCCACTTTCGTAGTTCCTGTTACATTTTGGGAATATGATATACTGTTGGTAATAGTACCCTGACCAAGCCCAACCAAGCCACCGACAAACTCATTACCTGTAACATTCCCAGTTGCGTAGCTATTGGTAATATTGCAGAGACCATTCCCCATCAAGCCACCAACACTATTATTACCTGTAACATCACCAGTTGCGTAGCTATTGGTGATATCACTAAACGAAGCACCCCCCACCAAGCCACCGACTTTATTTACACCTGTTACATTCCCTGTTGCGTAGCTGTTGGTGATATTGGCACCAGCACTCCCCGCCAAGCCACCGACATAATCTTTACCTGTAACATCACAGTTTTCTATACCTACGTTTTTAAGTTCATCATTTGCATACCCAAACAAACCTTGATTATCTGCATTTGGTCTATTGATATACAAGTTCTTTACTTTGTGTCCCTGTCCGTCAAAGGTGCCTCTAAAATATTTTGAACTTGTACCAATCGGTGTCCAACCTTCGCCTGTTGAATAAGCTGATAAATCAATATCTGCAGTTAAAGTGATTGTTTTGCCACCACAACTCGTACCACTGTTTACAAGTTCTGCAAGTTTTGCAAGTGTTTCTGCATTTGATATACCAATAATTGAATTGTGAGCTATTGCATCAGCTAACTGTGTAGGATCAGATACAATTATATCAGGAGTTATACGTTCAAAATCTTCATCAATAAATCCGCTTGCACCTGCTTTTGGCATACCGGCCGGTATATTATCTTCAACTTTATTAAGAAGATTTATCCCATTGTATTCTGTCGTGTTATATTGTCGTACAATCTCTGCTATTCTTGCATCAACTTCACTTTGGATAGCTTTGAGTGATTGTTGCCCGTATGTTCCGTTTCTTGCTTGAATACACAAATCACGTATTCTTGATGCATGGTCTGACATTAAACTCAAGCTATCACTTGCAACACTTACCAAGTCCATACCTGATGCTACGTTATCTTGTGCTACCTCGTACGAATTGAGTTGGGTTGTCATATTTGTTGATATGCTGTAGTTCGCAGCGTTGTCACTTGCGTGGTTAATCTTAGCGCCTGTTGTCATACGCTCAATTGCTTGATTAAGAATATCTGTACTCTTATTCAAGCTTTGTTGAGCTATCATACTTGAGAGGTTAGTGTTTATGCTAAGCATACAACCTCCTCTCGTTTATTGCAGTCATCCTGAGGACTTTGTCCGAAGGATCCAGCTTTTTGTTGACTGGATTCTTCGCGGGATTTACCCCGCCCAGAATGACCATTCCCTCTACTGGCAGGAGAGGGTAGAATTTCTTGATGAACATTTGTGAATCTAGAAATTCGGGTGAGGTGTCTGTTTGTTCTTTGTTCTGTCAATACCTCATCCCTACCTTCTCCTGAGCAAGGAGAAGGAGTACACAATCCGTTCTCATGATTTAGGAGAGGGAACATATTCTTGCACACAAAATAAACACTTAGTGCCTTAGTGCCATAGGGCCTTACTGCCTTAAAAACAGCATTTAGCCCCCCCCCCCCGTTTTCTCAAACGCTTGTGGGGAGCGAATCGTAGCTATATAATTATTTCCATACTTCTTATTACGCAACGGTGTCATATCCTTATGCCTTATTCTAACATCATACGTAGTATGTATTCCACATTTTCACAATTTATTAACACTTTTTTTAAAAATTTTTACAAAAATTTACAAAAACACTAAAAAGATAATCATAGTCCTCTTTTTAGTTTTGGTATTTGTTAAAAAATGTTACAAATTCACTAAAAACTTACTTTTTTTACATCGGAATTTCCACTACGAATGTTGATCCGTTATTTACTTCACTCAGTACGGAAATTTTTCCGTTATGCAATTCGACAAGTTCTTTTGTAATAGTCAACCCCAAACCGGTTGAACTCTCTTTTTTAGTATAAGCACTATCTAGCTGAACAAACTTTGCAAAAATTTTGCCATGATATTTCTTCTCAATACCACAACCGTTGTCATGCACAATGAGTTTGAAATTATCATTATCTATCTTAGCTGTAATATCTACTTGCCCGTTTTCAGGGGTAAATTTGATTGCATTACTTGTAAGGTTATACAAAATTTGCTGAATCTTTTGATAATCTGCGAAAACCTCAAAATCCACATCTAGATTTTTTGTAACAGTTATGTTTTTCTTTTCAGCCAAAGGCGAAATTATATTGCAAACTTCATCAACAGCTCTTGATATCCAAAAAGTGCTTTTTACAATTTTCATTGCATTAGCTTCCAATTTTGACATATCCAAAACTTCATTAATCATTCCCAAAAGATGCGTCGCAGATACTTTGATATCAGTGATATATTCTTCTTGTTTAGAATTCAAATCTCCATATAACTTTGTCCCAAGAATTTCAGAAAACCCTAAAATCGAGTTTAAAGGAGTCCTTAATTCGTGCGAAATATTTGCCAAGAACTCGTTTTTAACCTTATCCGCCTCTAATATTTTTTCATTTTGTTCTTTAATCGTTTTATAAGCCTCATTTTTTTCAACAATGCCGTCTTTTAAAGCTTTCAATTGCATCTTAAAAACATTTGACAATTCAACATCTTTAAGAACATAGGACAAAATACTGGTTGCAGCTTCCAAAACTTCTAAATCGGCTTTCTTGTAATAATCAGCTTCGTGCTTGGCCAAAAGCAAAATCCCAAATACTGTTGATCTGATATTCAGCTTTGCCACAATATAAGATTTTTTCTTCAGTTTATCAAGTCCGACAACTTTAAGTAA
>JAKSUP010000120.1 GCA_024408905.1 bacterium | reverse complement strand
GGATAAGTCATTTGTGAGGGCTGTCTTAAAATTTCTGCAACTTTACAACTTCCTCCTTCTTCGATTGGACAGGTAGCATAAACAGGAATAGCAGTTAAAAATGCGATTAGGATTATTAGTTTTTTCATATATTACTCCTTCTTTTCATACTTATTGTAATATCCGTTTTGTTTTTATCATTCTCTGTTTGGGTTAGGGCTAATGTATTAATATTTTTGAAATAACAAATCAACCTTCCACCATTCCCGTGGTCAACTATTTGTATGATGTTACAAAACTTAACATACGTTACGATAAATATACCAAGAAGTTCGGAGGATGATTTTGTACGCATATAAACAACAGGCTCAAGTTCAATACAGACCAATTCAGACTGTTCCTGTAACGAGGCCTGTTAAGCATGCAAAAGTGCAAAGAAAAGTTAGACCTGTAAAAAAAGAAAACTTCTTTGTTGAATTTTTACGCAGGTTTGCTACTATAATTATGCTTTCCGTTTTTGGAATTTTTGTTGTTCCAACAGCATATAATGGATTGGTTAAGCAAGTAGTAACTCCGGACATTATTCCTTTGAAAACATCATACTCGAACAGTATGAAAACAAATCCAACAGTAGACACTTCTGTAAACCTTTATACATTAGCGAATCCCCTTACAAAATATTTAAGTAATGACTTATTCAATAATATGGCATTGCTTACTCCGACAGTACAAAAACAGTATAATGAAGTGACTACAATGTATCATACAGGAGAAATTGAAGCTTTAAAGAATCAGTTACTATCTTTAATGAAACAATATCCTACAATAAAACCTTCAATTTATGTATGGGAATATGACCATGGTGGCTATGTCGATATTAATTCGCAAGAATTGTATCCGGCTGCAAGTATAATCAAACTGCCTGTTTTGGTTAGAATGTTCAAGTCTATAGAGGCAAATCAATTTACTATATATGATGAAATGAAAATGATTGAACAATATCGTTCAACAGGTTCGGGAAATCTTCAGTATCAACCTGCTAATAAATCATATACAATAGATTATCTTGCAAAGACTATGATTCAAGATTCGGACAATACTTCAACAAACATGCTTATGGCAAAAATGGGTGGTATGGAAGATGTTAATATCGGGCTTCGTGATTGGGGACTTTCAAGTACTTATGTGAGGACTTGGCTGCCTGATTTGAGTGGTACAAATATGACAACAGCCAATGATATGGCAAAATTGTTATACAATCTTGATAATCCCGGGTTTTTAAATATTAATTCAAGAGAATATATTATTGATTATATGAGTCATGTTAAGAATGATAGATTGATTCAAGCCGGTCTGGGTACAGGTGCATTATTTATTCATAAAACCGGTGATATAGGCACAATGTTAGGTGATGCAGGTATAGTTTTTGCGCAGAATGGTAAAAAATATATAGTTGTTATTCTTGCAAAACGTCCGTATAATTCAACTTTAGGCAAAGACTTTATTGTAAAAGCATCCTCAATTATTTATAAAGCCATAGTAGGATAATATTTTATAGAAAAGGCGATTTTCAAAACTTGAAAATCGCCTTTTTATATCTATAACAGCTTTTATTTTCTATTTTAAAGCTTTTTTAGCACGAGCAAGAGAGTTTTCTTTGCCTAAGATAACAAGTGTTGCAACCATATCAGCACCACATGTTCTTCCTGTAACAGCAGCTCTGATTGCCCACATAGTAAATTTAGGTTTGTATCCTTTTTGTTCTTTGAAGTAACCTCTAAATGCTTCCAATTTTTCGTGCAAGTTTTCTTCTGTCCATTCCCAAGTTTCTGCTTGTTCTACAAATGTTTTCAAAACATCTTGAGAAAGTTCTGTTTCAATTGTGTTTGTTTGAACTTCAGGGTCTATTTCTACATTTTTGCCACCAAAGAAATAAGGAACGGCATCTGTTATATCAGATAACAATGTCAAAGGTTCACGTGTGATTTCAATCATTCTTGTGTATTGAGCATCTGTTAATTCCGTTAAATCATATTTTGTTAAATATTTCTTTAACATTTCTTTTAATTCTTCTGTCGGAATTTTCTTGATATATTGGCTATTCATCCATTTTAATTTGTCATATTCAAAAATTGAATTTGATGAAGAAATCTCACCGATTCTGAAATCTGCAGCAATTTCGTCAACTGTTTTAATTTCTTCTCCATCAGACGGAGCCCATCCAAGAAGTGCAACGAAGTTTAACAAAGCATCTGTTAAATAACCTTGTTCAACAAAGTCAGAAACAGCAGTTGCGCCGTGACGTTTAGAAAGTTTACTTCTATCTGGTGCCAAAATCATTCCTAAGTGGCCAAATCTTGGGACTTCAAAACCTAAGGCTTCAAAGATTAAAATTTGTTTGTATGTATTAGAAATGTGGTCTTCGCCTCTTATGACGTGTGTAATGTGCATTAGAGCATCATCGATAACAACGGCATAATTGTATGTTGGTGCGCCGTTTGATTTCATAATTACAAAGTCACCGATTAGGTCAGTATCCATATGTAATTTGCCTTTTACAAGGTCATCAAATTCCAAGATTGAAGACTCGTGGAAAGCTTTTTGAGCTTTTGCAATATTAAATCTTATAGCAGGTTTTCTGCCTTCTGCTCTAAGTTTAGCTTTTTCTTCTTCTGTTAAATTTTCGCATTTACGTGTATATACATAAGGTTTTTTGTTTCTTGTAGCTTCTTCTTTTTCGGCTTCAAGTTCTTCCGGTGTACAGAAACATTCATAAGCAAAACCTTTATCTAAAAGTTCTTGAATGTATTTAGGATAAATATCAAATCTTTCAGATTGTGTGTATGGGCCATAGTTGCCGCCAACATCAGGTCCTTCATCCCAATTCAAACCAAGTGCTTTAAGACTATCAAAAATATTATCAACATATTCTTGAGAAGTTCTTTCAGCATCAGTATCTTCTATTCTTAAAACAAACTTACCATTGTTTTTCTTTGCAAATAAATAATTAAACAAAGCAGTTCTCGCAGTGCCAACGTGTAGGTTGCCACTTGGGGAAGGTGCTATTCTTACTCTGACTTCACTCATTTTATAACCTCTTTTCTCTTTTTATACAAGGATTATCCCACAAAGAAAAAAGAAATTAAAGTAAATTTCTGTTTGTTGTATAATTTTAGTAAATAGAGAGGTGGGAAATATGCAAGTTTCATTGAATTGGTTAAATGAATTAGTTGAGATTAAGGATATTGATGTTAATCAAATTGCTCATGAGCTTACTATGAGTGGTTTAGAAGTAGAAGAAGTTGAAGAAGTAAAACCAAAATTTACTAATATAATTACTGCAAGAATTGAAAAAATTGATGCACACCCAAATTCTGACAGATTACACCTTGTAACCGTCAATATTGGTTCTGCAATTAAAACAGTAGTTTGTGGTGCGCAAAATATTCAAGAAGGACAAATTATTCCGTATGCATCTGTTGGAAGTAAAGTCCTTGACCGTAAGACAGGCGAACAATTTGAACTAACTCCTGCTGTTATAAGAGGTGTAGAATCTCAAGGTATGTTGTGTTCTGATGATGAACTTGGCGTTGCAGAAAGAAATTATCAAGAAGAAGACGGCATCCTTATTTTGAACAGAATTTTCCCAAATGTTGGTATTGGTTTAAATGTAGAAGATGTTTTGGGTTTTGAAAAAGATTATATCTTGCATACTGCACCTACTGCAAACAGAGGTGATCAAGTTTCTGTAATAGGTATTGCAAGAGAACTTTCTGCACTATTTAACAGACCTATGAAATTTGAGTATGCAACGCGTTCAAGCATTCCATCTGCTGATTTTAAAGTAGAAATTAAAAATAACGACGTTTGTAAATATTATTCAATTGGGGTTTTAAAAAACATAAAAATCAAACCTTCTCCTGATTGGATGCAAAAAAGACTTGTAGCTTCAGGCATGAGAGGAATTAACAATGTTGTTGATATTACAAACTACGTTATGCTTGAATACGGAACTCCACTTCATGCTTTTGATTATGACAAATTAAACGGTTATTTATGTGTCAGAAGAGCTGAAGTCGGCGAAAAACTTGTTACATTAGATGATGTTGAAAGAGAACTTAATAACGACTCCATCCTTATTTCAACAGAAAACACCCCTGTGTGTTTAGGTGGTGTTTTTGGCGGCAATAATTCTGAAATTGATGAAAACACAAAAAATATTGCTCTCGAAGCTGCATATTTTGTACCATCTGCTATCAGAAAGAGTGCAAGAAGTGTTGGCTATAGATCTGACGCTTCTGCGAGATTTGAAAGAGGAATTGACATAGAAGCAGTCAGACCGGCGCTTTTAAGAGCAACAGAACTTTTAGAAAAATATGCTGATGCAGAATTTGTTGGTGCAGTTGAAACGGGGGCAAATAAGTTAGAACCTATTGAAATTACATTGAGATATGCTCAAATTAAACGTATCTTGGGTTGTGAAATTGAAACTGAAAAATGTTTATCTATCTTGGAAAACTTAGGTTTTGAAATTTTGGGTAAAAACGAAGCAGCATGTAAGGTTATAGTTCCTTCGTACAGAGCAAATGATGTTACTCGTGAAATTGATTTGATTGAAGAAATTTCAAGAATTAACGGTTATGATAAAATAACTCCAACCCTTCCAAGCAAGTCAAATACGGCAGAAATATCTATGGCAGAAAAAGTTATTGCAAAAGTTCATAATATAATGCTTGGTGCAGGTTTTAATGAAATGCAGACTTCATCTTTGATAGGTGAAAGTTTATTAAATCAATTTAATATGACATATGACAAAGGAAATGCAGTCTATGTAGAACAAGCAGCATCAGAAGAATATTCTATGTTAAGGCAAACTCTTATGGCAAGCTTGTTGAACTGTATGAAATATAACTATGATAACGGTCAAAAAGATTTTTGGGGTTATGAAATCGGAAGAAGCTATTTAAAAGTAGCTGAAGCAACAAAAGAAAATGCAGGTGTTAAAGAAAGTTTAACCCTTGCGGGTGTTTTAACAGGAAATATTCAAAATTCTTTGTGGCAAACAACCGGCGAAATTGATTTTTATACAGTAAAAGGTATTGTTGATAAGCTTTTGGCAGAATTTGGTTTATCTAAGAGAATTAAGTTTGCTCTGCTTGCAGATTCGCCTCTTGC
>JAKSUP010000012.1 GCA_024408905.1 bacterium | reverse complement strand
TATGATAAATGATTATGCTTCAGTTTCTACAGTAATTTCAGGCTCTTCATCATAATGCTCATTTTGAGAATAAGTTTGTGTTTCTTTTGTTTCGGAAGTCTTATTGGTTTCATTTTTTTCAGAATGTTTATTGCAATATTCCATATATTCTTGATAAGTTACAACGTCGTTTTTGTTTGTATCCATAGCTTCGTTGTAATTATCGTCGCCTTTTCTTGCATATATGTTTTTGTCATCAATTTGAGCAGATTTTTCTTCTTCAGAGCTTTCGGATTTTCCAATTTCAGCAGCCTTTGCAGTGATTTTTGAATTAACTTTTGCTGTTTGCATCATATTCAGCATTCTTAACTTTTCTTCTTCGCTAACTCCGTTTTCTTCGCAATACTGATTAAATTCTTCCAAAGATATTTCACCATCTTCATCCAAATCCATTTGCTTTATATAACCACTGTCGCCTTTTCTTGCAATAACTATTCCACTCTTTTGTTGATTAGTAGCACCGTTGTTCTGAGTTTTATTAAAATTGTTCAGACTATTTTTCATTGAATTCAAATGATTTGTCAGAGTATTATTCATACTTTCAAGAGATTCTATATCCATTTAAAAAACTCCTAGTTCATTTTCTTCAAATACAATTCATCTAACAAGATATACAAAGCCATTGCAATTGGTGGAGCAAAAATTACGCCAAGAACTCCTGCATATTTAGCACCGACAAATAATGCTAAAAATATTATAACAGGATGCAAATTCAAAAATTTGCTATATACCCAAGGTCTTACAACATTATTTTCTACAAAATGAGAAAGCGTGAACATAACTGTTACAATAACCAATGCCCAAATACCTGATTCATAAGTTGCAATCAAACAGATTACAAGCGATAAAGCAGAGCCTAAAACAGGAATGATTGATAAAACACCGGCGATTAAGCCGAGAATCAAAGCGTAATTTATATGGAATATCAATAAACCTAATGTCATAACAATCCAAACACTTGCTGATACAATGAATTGTGCAACAACATAGCCGCCAAGCTTTTCTAATATAGTATCTGTTATATCACTAGCTTTTTGTCTTATTTCTACAGGGAAAAATTTTAAAAATCCTTTGCTTATAATATCTTTGTCTGCAAGAAAGAAAAACATAAATACAACTGAAGTAAAGATATATAAGAACGCAGAGCTTGCACTTTTTACAAAATCTACAATGCTGTTAATCATTTCCGTAGAAGATGCAGCAAAAGATGACATTATTTCACTTGTGTCCAATGATATATGCATAGCTTTAAAGAATGGTATTGCCATCAAACTGTTATCTAAGTTTTGAATATACTTAGGGAAATTTTCTATAAAATCTATAATTTGATATGCGCCAAGAATAAATATCGGAATTGTAAATACACATAGCACAAGTATCGTGCCTAAAAGAACAATGGTTGCAGCCAAAGCTCTGTTCATTTTTTTGCTCAATCTGTCTACCAAAGGAACTAATGCACACGTAAATGCAACAGCAGCAAAAAACATAAAAGCTATATCAGGATTTACAATGATAAACCATCCCAATAACGCCAGCACAAACAAAAAACAAAAATTCTTTTTTGACGCAGAATTATCAAATATCTTAGAAAACATCATTTTCTCCTTTTCACACTTAAGCTAATAATAGCATAAGTTATTTGGCTATGTAAATAAAATTTAATCATATTTGCACTGTTAAATTTTGTAACAAACTCTTTATAAAAAGGCAATTATAAAACGAATAGTGTTTTATATATTGTGTATAATAATGTAGAAAGGACGTTATAAATGAAAGGAATTAATTCGGTAAAGTCATTTTTTCAAAATGTACGTATTATGTTTGCAATAAAACCCGGCAGAAAAGTAGCAAAAGCAATAAAACAAGAAGCAAAAAGTATACCTAATTCACATAATTTAGCCTCAAGTACATTGGGAATGTTAGCAACTAAGCCCGGCACTTTAACAAAACAAGAACAAAAACTTGCTGAAACTTGTGCCAAACAATTAAATACAGCATACGAAGAAAAAGCATACAGAGGTGTACTAAAAAAATAATCCTGTAACTTTTTAAGTCTATATGCTTTTAGTAGATAAAATACAAAGGATTAAAAGTGAGGTGACAAATTGTCACCTCACTAAAACTAATTAATATTGTAAATCTTTATCCATTTTACCTTTTTCAGTTTTTACATCATCTGAAAATTCACTTGTAGTTTCGACTTTTGCACTATCATTATATTTATATGTATTTCCTTCGAATATCCAAGTTTGAGGTAAATACATAACAGGTGATTGTTTTGCTGCTGTTGAATCACCATAAATAACTTCTTTGATGCGATGAGCCATTCTCAATGCAGTTGCATCATCTACTCCATATTTTGCTTTTAATATTGCTGTCCAGTATTCACCTTTTTGTGGAGTATATTCATTAAGTTCTTGTTCTTCACCAAAAACTTGTATATATTGTTCTTCATACTCACTTCTTTGTTTTTCAACAGGAGTATAATCATTTGTGCCGGTTAATTTTGCAATACCTTTTTCTGGTTTACATGCAATTAGATAGATTCCTAAGCAAGTTGCAGCCGTTCCCAATACACCTGCAACGCCACCCAAAATAGCTGTTTTTCTTTGTATTTTTAATGCTTTTTGCAAACATTCCTTCATAGATACTTTTGGTTTCCATTCTTTTACTTTTTTATTATGTTCTTTTATTTCTTCTATCATTTTTTTGTAACGCTTATCGTAATTAGCCTTGCTTTCTAATTCTCTTTGCTTTCTAAATTCTGATATTTCTTTAACTTCTTGCTCTCCACCACGCTCTTTTAAATATTGATAAAAACTTAGTTCATTTTCTGAAACAAGGTTTGGTGCTTCATACGGAATATCTAAAGATAACATTTCGGGTTTAACTCCGTTATATTTTTTAAATAACTTTCTTGCTTCTTCCTTTAACGTATCTTTGTTTAATGATGAAAAACGGTCATGTGCAGTATGAATACCTCTATTTAATCCTGCGCCAATGCAAAGTCCACCACAAAGCAAGTCCAACTTTTTCGCTCCTAGCCAACTATCATAACACAAGTCATTGATATCATTTTTCCCTGTTGTACTTAACAATGTGGCTAACTCCCCGTTATCTTGATTTATCAGACCATCTTGATTGACATCAAGATTTTTGTCTTTAATCAATTGTTGTGTTTTTGCACTTAATGATTTAATATCATAGCCTTGCATATTTTTCTCCTTTTATAAATATCCCCAAGAAAAACTAAAATTAAATCCTCATTTATATATTTCTATTTCAAATTTCCCTTGTACCTATATAAAGAATTTTGAAGTTTAAAAATTGCCAAACGCAGACACAGCAAGCCTCATATCATATCATATCATATCATATAGCAGATTTTACAAGGGTTTCAGCCTATGTGCAAATCTCAAAAATTCATCTTTACAAATCTTCACAAACGGGCATGAATAAAAAAGTTTACAACTAAACACATATCAGATTTGCCCTGGGATTTACCCCAAAAATTTACCCCCGAAATTTACCCCCGAGATTTACCCCAACTATAATAAAATCAATATTCCTAAACTCATTAAAAATGCAAAAAATTGTATTGCTGTATACTTAAAAACCTTGTCTGATGTTGAAAAATGACCTATAACAAATGGTGCAAGGATAAACGGAAATAAAAGCAAATTATACCAATTATGTCTTACAATTCCAACAATTACTAATAAAGAAAAACATATCAAATACAGAATAAGGGAACTTGCCAAAATAACACCGATGAACTCTTTAACCTTTGGTGTTGCCTTATGATTTATTAAATAGCAAATGACCAAAAATACTATTGCTACTATATTTACTATAATTGATATATTTAACAACATAGACATTCTGATGTTTTTTCTTCCCCAATATTCTTTCCGGCAAGATTGTTTATAAAATCACTTGCCTTATCCATAACAAATTCTTTTTCATTATCATACAAAACCATATGATAACTGTCATTTAATTCAATATATTCTTTTAATTCAGATGATACATTATCTATAACTATCTTTGCACCTTTTGTACTTGCAAGATTATCATATTTTGAATGAATACATAAAATCGGACAATTAACTTTTTTCAAATTTTTTCTTACGTTTTTGGAAAGTTTTAACAAAGCTCTGACACAACTCAACGGATAATTATCCATACTTACAGTAGTTTTAGACATCAATTTTGCAAGACTTTTTCTCGTTCTTTCGTTTTTAATTCCAAGACATTCATCTTCAGGGAACGAATAATAGTACCTTATAACTGTACGAAGTGCAAGTGGCAGAAAGCAAGATGTCCAAGGGATACAAAAACCATCCAAAAATAATGTTGTTGAAAGCGCTACAATTCCTGTAATATCACTGTTGTGTTCAGCCAAATAAACAGACATAGCAGCACCTAAACACAAGCCTGATAAAAAGAATTTATCGTATTTTGGCCTTAATTCATCATACTTGCTTTGCGCAAACTCACACCAATCAACCCAAGTAGCTGTTTGAATTTCGGAAATTCTTTCTCCATGGCCCGGAAACGAATAGCAAAAAACATCATACCCTTGAGAAAATAAAAAAGCGCCGTATTTTTTCATCTCAAATGGACTGCCCGTAAGACCATGAAAAAGCAATACAGCTTTTTTTGTTGGACTATCGTGCAGTAGTTCAAAATCAATTCCGTTCACTTATGAAAGCCTCGTAAATAATTGGTCTATCAATGATACAGCCATATCAATTTCAGCATAAGAGATTGTAACAGGTGGAACAAGAGTCAATGAGTTATTATAGTGACTTCCTGTATTCAAAATAATACCACATTTTTTGCCTTCATAAGTCAAATCACCCTTATAACCCTCAAGCAAAATATCTTGGCAAAGTTTCGGATCCGGAGTATAACCGTCTTCTGTAACACACTCAATTCTCAATGCCAAACCTAAACCGTCGACCGTACCTATGCGTTTATGTTTCTTTTCCAAATCCTTTAAACAACATAAGAAATATTTACCTTTTTCAGAAACTGATTTTTCGAAATCACTTTCTTCAAAAACAGACATAACTTCATATCCTGCTCTCATACCAATAGGATTATTACAGAATGTTGAATGTGTTCTTCCTGCAGGCCATGTTTTAGGGTTAATAATGTCTTCTTTCGCCCACATGCCGGCAAGAGGATTTAATCCGTTTGTCAATGATTTACCAAACGTAATAATGTCAGGTTTAACGTCAAAATGTTCTATTGACCATAATTTGCCTGTTCTATAGAAGCCCATTTGAATTTCATCAGCTACAAATAGAATTCCGAAATCATCCAAAACTTTTTTCAATTCTTTGAAATAACCTTTAGGTGGAACAATATACCCACCTGAACCTTGAACAGGTTCTACAAAGAATGCTGCACATTCTGATTCATGAGTGGATTTATTATGTAAACCTGAGCAATTATCTTCAAATTCGCGTCTTAATTGTTTAACGCAATAATAGTCACAGCTTTCACATTTTTGACCGTATGGACATCTGTAACAATACGGATATGGTACAAAATGAGCTTGCTCAGCGTGGATACCAAATGGTTCTCTATATCTATAACCTGCTGTCATACAAGATGAGCCTGCTGTACGTCCGTGAAATGCACCAAAGAATGCCATCATTCTTTGTTTATGTGTATAATTTTTAACTAATTTCAAAGCATCTTCAACAGCTTGTGAACCACCAACATTAAACTGAACTCTGCCTTTTTCGCCGAAACGTGAAATATTTGCTTTCGCAATTTTTTCAGAAAGCAAAGACTTATAATCGTATAAAAATGTAGATGAAATTTGAGGCATGGTATCAATTTGATCCACTACTGCATCACGAATTCTTTTATTTTTATAACCTAAATTACAAGATGCAAACCACATTTGTAAGTCCAAATATTTTGTGTCATTTGAATCATACATAAATGAGCCTTCGCAATTTCTAAATATTTTAGGTACTCCATGTGCAAATACTTTGTCGCCATGCGAACAATATTCCGAACCGATTTCAACAATTTCTTCATCGCTCATATATTGTTTTGAACCGTCAAAAGAACTTTCAGAAATTGAAACAGTACTCCATTCCTTTTTATCAGAAGGGTTACTAACACCCATTGATTGGCTATTACGACTTTTTTGTTCAGCTAATGTATTCATTATCTTATCCCACTCAAGTTTCTATAAAATGATATATCTAAAAAAGAAAAATGTACATAATTGTTACATTAAATTTTTCAATTGTAACATTTGGAGTAAATAAATATAAATCATTTTTTTATTAAATTATTGCTCAAAACTTTGATGACGTCTTTGAATGACTTGAACGAATAATATTTTATTCCTTTTTCTTGACAATGTTTTTCAAGACTTTTTGTCGCAAATAAAATATCAGCTTTTTGCGCTACGCATAAATCACTTGTTCCATCACCGATATAACAGAATTTATCTTCCTTAATTTGCAAACATTTGCACATACCTGCACCTATATCACATTTTGAATTATGATAAGGAAATTCTATTCTAAAATTATTATCTTCGTATACAAGATGATTTGCAAAAACTGAAATATTATTTATTCCATTACGTTCCAAAATTTCGTTTATAAATAAATCAAATCCGTCACTCAAAATGACAAAATTTATATTCCTTTCCTTAATAAAATTTAAAAATTCTTTAAAATAATCATCAAGCTCTATCGAATTAAGAAATTCATCAAGTTCTTTTGGTGTTACATTAGACAACAAACCAACCTGTGCAATTGCGTTTTCTTGAGAAGTTATTTTTCCGTCAATCCACAATTCTTCAGACTCAAGCCATTTGGGGTCAGCATATTTTTCAAAAAAAGTGTTTACGACATCTTTTTTTGTAATAGTTCCGTCAAAATCGCAATATATAGTTTTAAATTCTTCCATAACTCCCTCGTAATTAAAAACATATTATCAAAAAAATTTTAATTCATATAGATACATGTTTACACAATATATAATTTTACTTTATAATAATAGAAATTGGGGAGGGATATTTATGGAATTGGATAAAGTAAGAGAAATCGATAGTGAAGTTGCACAGTATATAGAAGAAGAACTTACCCGTCAACGTTCGACAATAGAACTTATTGCAAGCGAGAATTTTACCTCTCCTGCTGTTATGCAAGCTTGTGGAACTGTTTTAACGAATAAATATTCGGAAGGGAAACCACATAAACGCTATTACAACGGCTGTGACGTTATTGATAAAATAGAAGAATTGGCACAAAAACGTGCTTGTGAACTTTTTGGAATGGCACACGCTAATGTCCAACCACACTCAGGCGCTCAAGCAAATATGGCGGTCTTTATGGCTGTATTAAAGTGTGGAGATAAAGTCCTGGGTATGGATTTGTCAAATGGTGGACACCTGAGTCATGGTTCTCCTGTTAATTTTTCAGGCATATTTTTTGATGTAAAAAGCTATGGCGTAGATGAAAACGGAAACATAGATTATGAAAATGTTCGTCAAATGGCCATTGAACATAAACCAAAACTAATTATTTGTGGTGCAAGTAATTATTCTAAAATAATTGACTTTAAAAAATTCAGAGAAATCGCAGACGAAGTTGGCGCATATTTATTAGCAGATATCGCTCATATCGCAGGTTTAGTAGCCGGTGGCCAACACCCGTCACCTGCAGGTTATGCACATTTTGTAACCACAACAACACATAAAACATTAAGAGGACCAAGAGGTGGAATTATTATGTGTGATGAAGAATTCGCTTTACAAATCGATAAAGCAGTTTTCCCGGGATGCCAAGGTGGGCCGTTAGAACATATTATTGCAGGGAAAGCAGTTGCGCTAAAAGAAGCTGCAACTCCTGAATTTAAAGAATATGCAGCTCAAATAGTTAAAAATGCAAAAGCATTAGCTCAGGGGTTATTAGATAACGGTTTAGATATCGTTGGTGGTATGACAGAAAACCACTTAATGACATTAGACCTTAGAAAAACAGGAAAAACCGGAAAAGATATGGCAAATGTGCTTGAAAGAGTGGGAATTACAGCTAACAAAAACACCGTTCCGAATGATCCTCAAAGTCCGTTTGTAACAAGTGGGATAAGATTGGGTACGGCTGCCATGACTACAAGAGGTTTTAAAGAAAATGATATGACGGAAGTCGCAAGAATTATCGCAGAAGCTATCAAAAACTCTGACAATGAAACTGTTTTAGAAAATCTTAAAAAAGATTCATTAAAACTTTGCGAAAAACATCCTTTGTACTAAAATAGTGACATAATGATAACTAACTTATTCACAATTATACCTTCTTTAGATCAATCTCACTTAATTGGGGCATTTATATCATACCTGATTGGTGTATTTATTGTGCCTTTCGTAATTGATTTTTCTCAAAAAGAAGGATTGGTAGATGTTCCAAATGAAAGAAAAATCCATAAAGCACCAATATCAAGACTGGGTGGGATTGCCATTTGGTCAAGTTCAATGCTTACATTTTTAGTATTGGTCATTCTGAATTTTTATCCTTACGGGAATTTACTTTCAGGGATTTTATTGGGTGGCTCATTAATGTTCGCGCTTGGTCTGGTTGATGACATTTACAATTTGAATGCAAAATTTAAACTTTTAATTCAATTATCGATAGCAACAATCGTATACTTTTTGGGAGTAAAAATCGATATGACTTCCATTTTGAGTATATTCGGATTTACAGATTTTGCTTGGTTAACAAATAGCTTTGTAACAATGGCATTTGGAATAGTTTCATATATTATAACAATGTTTTGGATAGTCGGAATATCAAATGCTGTCAATTTCATTGACGGAGTAGACGGTTTAGCAGGCTCAGTAATCACAGTGAGTTCAATAACACTCGCAATCGTATCTGCAGCAATGGGACAACCTTACACTGCTTTAATCGGCTTTATTCTTGCCGGTTCAATGCTTGCGTTCTTAACCTTCAACTTTAATCCTGCTAAAATATTTATGGGAGATTCGGGCGCATTATTCTCAGGATTTTTACTTGCAACCCTTTCTATTGCAGGAGTTATGAAAGGCGCAACTTTAGCAATACTGCTGCCGTTTATAGTGCTTGTTGTTCCAATTGTCGATATAACTTTTTCAAGCCTTAGAAGGATTATGAAAGGAACATCACCTTTCGTTGCAGATGCCGAACATATCCACCATAAACTCTTAAAGGCAGGTTTTTCACAAAAGAAAACCGTTGCAATATTAACATCCGTTGCCATCATAGGTGGTGCTGTTGCCACATGCTTCATTGGCTCTTTAAAACATTATTTCTACTGCATAGGTATTTTGTTATTGATTATGGTTGCACTAAGTTTAATCAACGCATTTACCAACCATAAAGATTAATTTTTATCTAAAAGAGGGGCGAAAAGTTTCACTTTTCGCCCCTCTTTTACAAACCTTTTCCCTTAACTTTTTAAGTATTTTTATCATCTAAATACTTATAATCAAGCATACTACCTTCATACTTAGTATCACTACCATAGAACATCGACATACCATTTACCATCTTATTTCTGTCAGCAATTTTTTGTTTTTCCAAATCTGATTCTACACCATAAGATTGGATTTCTTGATTAGTAACTTTACCGTCGTGATTCTTATCAATTTCATCAAAGTGGTTCAAGACGGTTTCTTGCAGAGATGAACTCAAGCCTGTTGCATTCCCGAATGTCGCAATTTGATCTCTTGTTAATCCTTGAGTTGCAATATTTGTCATATAATTTTGGATTTCATCAGATGAAATTATACCATCACCGTTCTTATCAAAACTTGAAAAATTACTTGTTAAATAAGATGCAAAAGTTGCATTATAATTGTTGTTTATAATATTTGTATTTGATAAAGATTTTTGCAAGTTTTCAAGTGTCAAACCGTCTTTATACTGACCTGACAATTGTGCAAAAGCATTTGTAAGACCTGCATTTATACCTGTAAATAAAGATTGGCCGTTTAATTTATTACTCATAAACTTCTCCTTATGGTCACACTTGTACTTATACAACAACAGTTTAATGATAATTTTTCAAAAATCAAACCTTCAAATGCTGTATCTTTCAACAAAATTAAAATAAACATGTGTTATAATAAAAATAGAGGTAAAAATGTTTAAACGTATATGTAAAATCACTTTTATAACCCATGGTGAAACTATCCATACACAGGATGGCATTATTAGTGATTCTATTAAATCTCCAAAACTTAACGAATTTGGGGAAGAAGATATTGAAAGAGTTTGTGATTACTTAAAAAAACGTGGTGTGGCTTACGACACAATTTACACAAGTCCAATGGCATATTGTACACAAACTGCAAATATTATTGCAAAAATCTTTCATAAAAAACCTGTACAAATTGACTTAAAATCAAGAAATCACGGTGATTGGCAAGGAAAATCCTATAAAGAAGTTTTTGATGAACTGGGTGCAAATGCACTTTCTAAAACTCCTCCAAATGGTGAAACAATAAAACATTTTAACAAAAGAGTTGCTGCATTAATCAATAAACTTATCTACGAGAACGAAGGTAACCGTATTATAGTAGTAACTACTCCGGAAGTCGTCCAAGCTGTAGTTTCCTGTGTTTTAGGAATAACACAAGAAAACCAACACAAACTACTTATCAAAACAGGTTCCCTAACACAAGTAAGCTATTTTGAAGATTGGGCAAGCATAATTTATTCTGACTACAAACCTCTATAGATAAGAATTATAAAGCCATTTGCGTAATTTCAGAATATGCATTAACGATACGGTTTCTTATTTGCATTGCCATTCTTAAACTTAAATCAGCTTTTTCTGCTGCAATCATTGCATCATGAATACTTGTAGGACCACCCATAGCTAAGTCTTCTTGCATTCTGTTTGCTTCAATTTTCATAGCGTTAACCGTATCTAAACCACTACTGATACTGGAGCCAATTTGTGACATAAAATTCCCGACACCTGTCGGATCATTTTTACCTCTTAGAGGAGCAGTTTTAGTTGCCTTTTCCAAAGCTTTCCCAAATTCTGTTGTCTCAGTTTCTATATCAAAAGAGGCATTTCCTCTTAAAAATTTATTATACTCTTCTATTGAGTTTAAATTATATTCAGGATTAAAACTATTTATTGTTGTTGAAAATTCCATTGACATAACTAATCACTCCCTTAAATATTCATAGCCGTTTGCATCATTGTCTTGACGTTCTCTGCAACAGTTGCGTTTGCTTCGTATGCACGTGATGCAGCAATCATATCAACCATTTCTTCAACTACGCTTACGTTTGGTAAATCAACATAGCCTTCTTCATCAGCGTCCGGATGTGATGGGTCATAAACAGTTTTCACACCATCTTCTTTTTCATAAATTTGGTCAACCTGAACACCACCCGTTACCATTCCATTATTAAGAGCGACGCTTGCATTAATAAGCAAATTTCCTGTTTTAGGATCGAATTCTGCATCAGGAGAATTACTTGAAAAGTTTGAGAAGCCTCTATTAATATTATCTTCATAGATTGTTCTAAAAGATACGTCTTTTTTTACATAAACACCCTTTGAACCGTCAGGTCTGCGAGTTGTATTTATGTTTGCAATGTTACTTGCAATCGTATCCATTTTAACTCTCTGAGCAGTCATTCCTGAACCTGCAATATCAAATATATTAAAACTCATAACTTACCTCTAAATTTTATTGCCCAAGTATTACGTTTGACAATTCCGTAAATTGTCTTCTTTCAAGATTTGAAAGAACAAGGTATTTTGTACCTGTTTTAGACAAATCCATCATTTCACGTTCAAGCTCAACATTATTACCGTCTGTATTTGCCCCACTGTATATGTCAGTAACATACTGTGGTTTAAAATCTGCCATTGTATTAGATTTTAAATAAGCTTTTTCCTGTAATGTTGGAGTCCTGTATTGATGAACCTCACCCGTAAATACATCCACGTTTGGTGGGATGTATTCAATACTATTTTGACCCTTTATGTAATCTTTTAAATCCTCTTTTTCAATGATTTCTGCAAGCTGATTTTCAAATGCAACTTCTTTTCTTTGATAACCCGGAGTTACTACGTTTGCAATGTTAGAAGATATGGCTTGTTGTCTGTCCATCAAACCATCCATTGCAAGTTTAGTTATATCCATTGTTCTTGATGTTATTAAATTCATCTTCGCCTCCTAACCTGCAATACCAAATCTAATTACAAATTCCGTAAAATCTTCGCTTGAACGCTCAAGTTCAAGTTCTCCAAACTGTTCCTCAATAGATTTTTTACAAATCCACAACCCCAAACCACTTCCTGATTCTTTTGTTGTATAACCGGAATGAAATATTCTATCCGGCTCAACTATTCCCGGGGCATTGTTCGATACACTTACCACAACAGCATTTTCGTTCTTTTCTGTCTTAATCTTAATATACTTACCATTATTTGAAACGCCTAATTCTTCCGGAAGAAATGCCTCAGATGCGTTCTTTACAAGGTTAATAATAACAGCAATCAATTTATCACTGTCAGCAAAAATATTTGCATCTGCATTATTCTCAATTTGAAATTCAATATTTTTACCTTCTAAATACACTTTTGAAAGTTCATAAGCACTATAAACAACTTCACTTAGTTTGATATTATCAAGTTTTGGTTTGCCATCTGTTTTTAATTCCAATAGAGAATTATTAACCATTTTTAGTGACTTAGATATCATTTCTACGGCATTTTTCATATTTTCTTTGTTATCATCATTCTTATCAAGGTATCTTTTGATAATTTCTGTGTACAAATCACATATAGAAAGCTGGTTTTTTATTTCGTGAGCAACAACTCTTGATTTTTTTGAAGCATAATCTGCGTCGCTCAATGTTTCTGCACTTTTTTCAGCATAACCTAAAACTGCATCATTAGAGGCTTCTTCCATGTGTTCAAGAAGTTTTCTCAGTGAATAATTCATTAGAGCATTATCACGTCTATCAGGTCTATACGTAGCTTGATAAGGAGCAATATCAACCTTAGAATTACGTTTGATAATATCTAATGCTTCATCTTGGAACTTTGAGTTGTACAAAGAATAGTACCTGACAAAATTCTCATCATTAGTATTATTATCCCAAATATCTATTGCAACATACCTGTGAGTCAAAACACATAAAAATTCAGTATTTGCCCAGACTTTTTCAACTATGTTCTTTGAATCATCAGAATAGTTAATTGATTTTATTTCAGAGAATTCTAAGCGTTTTAACAACCCTTGAAGTCCTACTTTATCATCAATTCTGTAGAGGACAACGCCATCTTCCGGTGCATCCAATAAAGCTTCTAATGCTGAACGCACCAAGCATTTTAATGTTTGTTTTGATAGAAATCTCTTCCCTTGAGATTCTATCAAACTTTTAAGATAATTTTGTTGTCGTACTATTTTCTTCATATACTAATACCTTGCAAACACACTAAAATTCTCTTAGTGCCTTAGCATCTTAATGCCGTAGAGCCTTTCTTACACCCCAAGTTTAACTTTTTTAGATAAAAAGCCATTGTTAATTGCGTAAAGAACAGCTTGAGTTCTGTCATTTACTTGCAATTTTTGGAAGATATTGTTTACGTGAGTTTTAACAGTTGTTTCTGAAATGAACAATTTGTTAGCAACTCCTTTGTAAGTAATACCTTGAGTTAAAAGTTCCAAAACTTCTTCCTCTCTTTGAGTCAAGTATGACAATAAATTCTCTTCGTCTGTTTCTTGCTTTGAAGTTTCTTCTCTGAAAGATTGTTGAAAATATTCAAAAAATCTTGAAGAAAGTGCAAGTGGAAGATAAATTTTACCTGCCAATACTTCTTCAATTGCATAAATCAATTGAGCAGATGCCATAGTTTTTAGAACATAACCTTTTGCACCAATCTTCATAGCTCTGAAAATTAAATCAGCATCATCATATCCTGAAAGAGCCAAAACTTTTGTGTCTGATTCAAGTTTACCAATTTCGATAATACCTTGCAAACCATCTTTATCAGGCATATTCATGTCTAATAAAACAATGTCAGGTGAATATTTTTTTATCAAATTCAACCCAACGGTAACATTTGTAGCGATACCTACAACATCGAAAGTTCCTTCGAGATTCAATAATTCTCTAATACCTACCAAATGTTCGTAATTGTCATCGATTAATAGAACTTTTGATTTTTTCTTAAATTCGTGTCTCATACTCTCTCTTCTCCCCATATTATATTAAATGTTTTGTATTATAATTTCTTAGTCTACTCTACGTATATTACCCCTCTTTAGAGGATTTCTTCATCAATAAAAAGATTAATTTTATTAGATTTTGCGTAGATAATATGGTCTAAACCTATCGGTTTAGAAAAAGTCTGAAAACAAATACTTTTAATATAAAACACCATGCCAACCACTTTGCAGGAATCTACCTCATAGGGAGTAGTAAAAAAAGAGTAGTATCATCTATGTGAATTAAACTATATAACTGGTTTTTAAAATTTTAATAATACTTTTGTTTTAAAAATGAAACAAAATATATATTTTGTTGTGTTTAATATGTCGCTTTCTTGTACCGACAAGAAAGCGACGGAAAGAAGCTCCCGACACGAATTGCGTTCGCACGAGAATATAAACTGTTCAACCCAAGGACAAGCAAACTCGGGGTATAAATACCCCTCAAACAGTGCTTGTCTTTGTTGTTGTTTCACAGATATTCTCGGCTCACTCCATTACGGTCGGCTTAATTGTATATTA
>JAKSUP010000119.1 GCA_024408905.1 bacterium | reverse complement strand
TAATTACTTTTCAAACTTCTTCTGTACCTTCTGCATGCAATTTAAAAACAGCACCACTACTACGTTCCATCAAATTGACCAATTCTCTTACTAATAAATCTTTACCTGCCATAATTATTTCTCCTTTTCTTGTTGCTACTTTACTTTTCTTGAAACATACTCTTTACTTGTTTCCCCAGTTTGAATTCAATCTGACTTACATAAATATAAAGTTGGTTCATTTTTAAAAATTGCCAAACACAGACACAGCTTGCCTCATATCATATCATATCATATCATATAGCAGATTTTACAAGGGTTTCGTCCTTGTTGCAACCCTCAAAAATTCGTCTTTACAAATCTTCATATAAACAAATAAAAAACTAATAAGAATTTAAAATTTAGCAAAAATGTTATCTATATTTTTTAAATATTCTTTCGTATCAAAACAAGAATCAAGTTCCCTTTTTGAAAGGTTTTTCATAATATCAGAGTCATTCAAAAGATTTTGATAAAAATCACCATTTTCTAAAGCAGAAAGAGCATGCTTTTGTACCATTCTATATGCTTTTTCTCTGGTTAATCCTTTTTCCACAAGTTTTAACATTACTTTTTGGGAGTATATAACCCCGCCATGTAATTTTGTATTTTTAAGCATATTATCTGTATGAACAACTAAATTTTCTAAAACATTATTAAACCTATGGAGCATAAAATCAACCAAAATTAATGAATCTGGGAAAATTATTCTTTCGGCTGAACTATGCGAAATATCACGTTCATGCCAAAGATTTATATTTTCATAAGCTGTCATCATATTTGAACGTACAATTCTTGAAAGCCCACACAAGTTTTCGCACAAAACGGGGTTTTTCTTGTGAGGCATCGCTGAAGATCCCTTTTGGCCTTTTGCAAAACCTTCTTCAACTTCTCTAACTTCAGTTCTTGATAAATGTCTGATTTCTGTTGCATATTCATCTACCAAACTAGCTATCAAAGCTAATTGTGACATAAATTTTGCGTGCCTATCTCTTGAAATAATTTGTGTAGATATTCTTGCAGGATTTAGTCCTAATAGTTTACATGTTATTTCTTCAATCTGTGGAGAAACATTGCTATATGTACCAACAGGACCTGAAATTTGTCCCACAGAAATTTCCACGATAGAAGTTAAAAAACTCCACTTAGCTCTAATTAAGGCATCATACCAATTTAAAAGCTTTGTACCAAATGTTGTAACTTCTGCATGAATTCCGTGAGAACGACCAATACAAGGAGTATCTTTATACTTTAATGCTAAATTACGTATAGTTTCTAATAACTCATTAAGGTCGTTTAGAATAATCTTGGACGAATCAATAATTTGCATCGCAAACGCAGTATCTATAACGTCAGAGCTTGTTAAACCCATATGAATATATTTTGCATTTTCTTTCCCGACACTTTCGTTGACATTAGTTAAAAAAGCAATGACATCATGACGGACTTCTTGCTCGATTTCATCAATACGAGCCAGAGAAAAAGAGGCTTTTTCTTTTATTATTTTTAATGAGTCTTGTGGAATATGACCTAATTCTGTATAAGCTTCGCAAACAGCTAATTCAACTTTTAAATAGTAGTTGAATTTTTCTTCCAAATTCCAAATTTTTTTAATTTCTTCACGTGAATATCTATCAATCATAAAACTATTATAATACAAAATAAAAAAGCCTGAAGATAATCTTCAGGCTTTTTAAAACTACTTATCAATAACTATTTTGTTGTAGTTAATGATTTAAAAAAGTTTTTTTGTGATTCTACAGCTTTATTCCAATCTTTTTTTGTTTTTTCTGCTGCAGCTTTTTGTGCATCTTGTCTAGCTTGTGCATCTTTTTTAGCTTGTTCTACTTTAGCTTTTTGAGCATCCTGTTTTGCTTTTATGTCTTTTTTAGCTTGTTCAACCTTAGCTTTTTGAGCATCTTGCCTTGCTTGAGCATCTTTTTTTGCTTGTTCTATTTTAGCTTTTTGTTCAGCCTTTTTCTTTGCATTAGCTTCTTTTTTTGCTTTTACAGAATCAGAAAATGCTTGTTCTTTTTTATTAATATTGTTAATACTTGTATTTACTTTTGACTGAAAATTTGTTAGAGCAGTTGATGCCATAACAGTTGAAGAAAAAGCAATTAATGCTGCGATTGTAAGAATTTTTTTCATTTTTGAACTCCTTTCATATATTAAAAACCAAAACTATTCTAGTCTACAAATTTTTATTTTTCAAGTATAATAAAAATATGAGTGTAGAGTTATTGGGATACAGAATTAATGATTTTGAGTTTTCAGAAGCAGTTGACAATGCTCTAAAACTTGCAAAAGAAAACAAAGTTTCTCAGATTGTTACAATAAATCCTGAGATGTTTGAAGCTGCAGAATATGATTCAGAATTTTCTAAAATTATTGATGAAGCAGAAATGGTTGTCCCGGATGGAATTGGCGTCAAAATAGGACTAAAACTTAACGGATATGATGTGGAAAGAATTCCGGGTGTCGATTTAGCAAAAGAACTGCTCCATGGTGCAGCTGATGAAAAAATTCCTGTTGCAATAATTGGTGCTAAAGAAGAAATAATTATTAAAGCTATCGAAAACATAAAAACAGAATTATCAAACTTAAATATAACTTACTATCACAATGGATATTTTAATGACGATAATTTCATTTATGAGGAATTAAAAAAATCTGAGGCTAGAATTATTCTTGTTGCTATGGGTTCACCCAGACAAGAAAAGTTTATTTATAATGCCAAGGAAGTTTTACCATATGGTGTAATGATAGGAATTGGGGGGAGTTTAGATGTTTGGTCAGGAGTTGTAAAACGCGCTCCTGAAATATATCAAAAACTGGGCATGGAATGGCTATACAGAACCCTCTCCCAACCTGAAAGAATAAAACGTATTTTTCCTGCAATACCGTTGTTTTTGTTAAAAGTGCTTAAAAGTAAATATTTTGAATAAGGAGTAATTATGCTAACTGAATCAGAAATCAGAGAACTAAAACATTCTGCAACAAAAGTCAGAATAAATATTTTAAAAATGATTCATAATGCAAAGTCAGGTCATCCAGGTGGCTCACTTTCCGGTGCTGACATACTTACTGTTTTATACAAAAAATGTTTAAATATTCCAAAAACGTGGGATAAAGATAATAATTTTGATAAACGCGACAGATTTATTCTTTCCAAAGGGCATGCGTCACCTTTACTATATGCAACTTTGGCAGAATGTGGAATTATTCCGGAAAATGAATTGCTTACTTTTAGAAAATTTAATTCCAGACTGCAAGGTCATCCTGCATTAGGTCACGTAGAAGGAGTTGAAGCTTCAACAGGCTCATTGGGACAAGGACTAGCAGTCGCATGTGGTGTAGCTGCAGGGTTAAAACTTGATAAAAATAATGCTAATGTCGTTGTATATATGGGAGATGGAGAACTTCAAGAAGGCTCTTGCTGGGAAGGATTTATGCAAGCCCCTCACAGAAAACTTAACAATATGATAGTCATAATAGACCGTAACAAGTTACAAATTGATGGTTCAACAGAAGATGTTATGGCACTTGGCGATGTCGGGGAAAAACTGAAAGCTTTTGGGTGGAATGTATTAGAAATAAACGGACACGACTACCAAGAAATATATAATGCAATAGAAACAGCTAAAACATCCGACAAGCCAACTGCAATAGTTGCAAATACAATTAAAGGTAAAGGTGTTTCTTTCATGGAAAATCAGGCCGGTTGGCACGGGAAAGCCCCAAATGATGAGCAATTAAATAATGCGTTAGAAGAATTACAAAAAGGAGTTTAATTATGATTAAAACTTGCCCGTTTTCAACAGAAAAAGAATGTAATTCACAATGCCCGTTGTTCATCTCACCAGAAGATTTAAACGAATTCGTAACGGCACGTCTTTCTTCTATCGGTATTATTGAACGTAATGAAGGCGAATGTTCTCTAAAGATGCTTGCATTAAGTCAAAGTAGGGTGGTTTTTGAAAATACTAAAACCAGAGGCTAATTAATTTTTACCTACACTATCTGTTACTTCTTTTTCAACAGATGTTTCAGCTTCTTCCATTGACTCTTGATTTTTTAACTTTAATTCAGTTTCTCTGGCTTTTAACATTGCTTGCAATACGGGATCCTCGTCTGCCTGTTTTTTTATGTTTGCAAAAACTTCTTTTAGTTCATCTTCACTTAAGCCTTTTGGAGTTTTAAAACAAACAACCATTTTATCTTTTTTGAACGCAAAATATGCAGCAATCATAATTCCCCAAAGCAATGTTCCTTGGAATAATCCTATTTTAGGCATATTAGATACAAAATTTGTGATAAAATTCCAAATATTCATCCATACCCAACCCGGGAATACAATAAAACCGGCAAATAGACATATCGCAGCCAATCCTGCAATAATAAGACCTCTTATTCCCCTGATTTCTATAACATTAACATTTTTTCTCATTATTATCACCTATCAATTACTAATATAATTATACATTAATAATTATTTTTCATTAATCATTTTTAAAAATTCGTCCTCTGATAATATTATAACACCTAATTTCTCAGCTTTGTCCAATTTAGAGCCAGGATTTGCTCCAACAAGCACATATGATGTGTTTTTTGAAACCGAAGATGATGTTTTTCCACCACGCATTTTAATTTTTTCACTTGCTTCATCACGCGTCATAGTCTCTAAAGTGCCGGTTAAAACAAAAGTTTTACCTGCCAATTCATTAGTCTTTAAAGACGTCATATCCTTAAATTCAAAACCTAATTTTAATAATTCATCAAGCTGTTCCAAATTCTTATTATCGTGGAAGAATTCATAAACACTTTGAGCAATCTTATCCCCGATACCTTCAATATTGGCAAAATCCTCTAAAGTAGCATTTTTAAAAGACTCTATTGTCCCAAATTCATTAACTAAAATTTCTGCAGTTTCTTTTCCGACATGACGAATTGAAAGAGCAGTGATTAGACGTGAAAGTTGTTTATTTTTACTTTCTTGAATAGAATTATACATATTTGCTGCAGATTTATCTTTTACTAAATCGAGTTTCAGAAAATCTTCAATGGACAATTTATAAAAATCAACAGGGGTTTTCACCAAACCTAAAGTATACAATTGCTCAAAAATAATAATACAAA